>JAJRPT010000049.1 GCA_024280675.1 Bacteroidota bacterium | reverse complement strand
CTGAGTTTCTTGAGGTGATGTGACATAGATTTTGAAGAAATCACCCTGCTGACGTGCTAGATATGGCGGTGGCAATGCGAGCCAAAAGTCAGTGCCACTGTTATTTACACCAGCAAGTCCTGGTAATTTTTTCTTAATTTCTTTTTCTTCTGTCATATTGCCAAAAAGAAAAGAACTTGACGCTAACAAAAGCATTAGGGTAATGAATATAGTTTTCATAACAAGCCTTATAAAGATTTATAATATAGAATTTTCAATGATTTGATACAGTAACATTTAACAAAATGTTCTGCCCTCAATTAGAAGTAACACATTAAACTCGAAATGTTACACAAATAAATAAAAAAAATACCAGAACACACAAAAAAGTCGCAATCAATTTGTTTTACTTGCAAAATTGAAAGCACCTAAAAACTAATATACTAGCTTTATTTCTTACATACAAATAAAATGATAATTATTGTTATTTTTTTTGTGTGAAGTCCTACTTAGAATTAAAAAAGTTTAATATGAAAATCGTAAATTGCCGTTTATACAAAACACAATATCTAAAATAAATGAAGAAAATATTAATTACGGGTGCCTTGGGGCAAATCGGAACGGAGCTGACTGCCAGTCTTTGCCAAAAATATGGGGCGGAAAATGTAATAATTTCAGATATTAGAGATGAAGTTCCAGAGAATTTGTCTGGTGGGATTTATGAGCAGCTTGATATTTTGAATAAAGAAAAAATGGAAGATCTTTTACTAAAACATAAGATTGATTCTGTCTTTCACATGGCCGCACTTCTTTCGGCTACGGGAGAGAAGAACCCGCAGATGTGTTGGGATGTCAATATGAATGGTACAATAAATTTGCTTGACTTGGGTGTAAAACATAAACTAAATAAAATATTTGTGCCCAGCTCGATTGCCGTATGGGGGAATGGGATTCCGCTTGATGATACTCCGCAAGAGTCAGTTTTGAGACCGACAACAATGTACGGGGTGACCAAAGTGGCCGCAGAGGCGGTATGCAATTATTACCAGCAGAAGTTTGGGCTTGACATCCGTGGTTTGCGTTATCCTGGAATTATTTCCAGCGAGACTCTGCCGGGTGGTGGGACGACAGATTACGCCGTTGAGATATTTTATGAAGCAATTAAGCGTAGCAAGTATTCTTGCTTCTTGGATGCAGATGCAACTCTGCCGATGATGTATATGAGTGACTGTGTGAGGGGGACGATTGAGTTGATGGAAGCTGATTTGGACAATTTAAATTATCATGCCGATTACAATATTGCGGCTGTTAGTTTTTCTCCATCTGAGTTGGCAGAAGAAATAAAAAAATATATTCCGGAGTTTGAGATAACTTATTCGCCGGATTATCGTCAGAAGATTGCGGCTTCTTGGCCTAGGTCAATAAATGACGAAGCGGCTCGCAATGATTGGGCTTGGTCACATGAGTTTGGAATTGAAGAGATGACAAAAGATATGATTGAAAAGCTTTCGGCAAGATTAACTACCAAGGTATAAAATTTTATGAGCATAGCCAAACCAATAGATTTTGAAGACAGGAAAGTGACTACGCTTCGTCTTTTGCAGATGAAAAAAGCGGGTGTGAAAATCTCATGCCTTACGGCTTATGATTACACAATAGCTAAGATCTTGGACAATGCTGGCATTGATTTGATTTTGGTTGGAGATTCGCTTGGCAACGTTGTCCAGGGAAATGACACCACAATATCGGTCACGGTCGATGAGACAATCTACCATACAAAAGCTGTTGTCAAAGCCTGCGAAAGAGCTTTGGTAGTTGCAGACATGCCATTTATGAGCTATCAAGTCACGGGCGATGAAGCCTTCCGCAATGCCGGCCGGATGATGAAAGAAACGGGATGCACGGCAATCAAACTTGAAGGCGGGGCAAGCGTTGCACCTGCGGTCAAAAGAATGACCGATTCTGGAATTCCCGTCATGGGTCATCTGGGGCTAACTCCTCAATCCATTAATCAATTTGGTTCATACCGTGCTCGTGGAACAAACCCTGATGAAGCTGAGAAAATTAAAAACGACGCTAAGATACTAGAAGATGCAGGAGCATTTGCCATTGTTCTGGAGAAAATCCCAGCAAACCTTGGCAGAGAAATTACTGAAATGCTTTCAATACCTACGATTGGGATTGGTGCTGGTTCGCAATGTGACGGGCAGATTTTGGTTTATACCGATATGCTTGGGCTGACTATTGATTTCAATCCGAGATTTGTGCGGCGATATGCAAATTTGCAAGAAACGGTAAACAATTCAATTGGTGAATATATCAAGGATGTCAAAGCTAGTTCTTTTCCGAGTTCGGAGGAGAGTTATTGATTATGAGAAAGCTAATAATAATACTTGCTCTGGCATTGATTTTGGTTTTTATATCTTGTGAAGACGGCGACCGCTACCCTTACGATATTGCATTTCCCGAAGAAGGAGAGGTGAGTTTTGTTCGCCACGTGCAACCTTTTCTTCAGATTCGTTGTGCAAGCCAAGGAGCTTGTCACCAATCAAATTACATGAAGGCTGGATATGACCTTACTCAATGGCAGACGATAATGGGTGCATATCCAATGATAGATACAGAAAATCCAGAAATAAGTTTATTATATCAAGTGGTGAATGCCGACAATCCACATCTTTCAAACCTTCGGCTCATTCCAGTTCGCCAAGATCAGATTGATGGGATTTTGCGTTGGATTGAGCAAGGTGCTTTGCATAATTGATTTTGTTCAGAATAAAAATAATGCCACCTTCGGCTTTCAAAAGTGGCATGGGAATTAGGCAAAAAAATAATACTTTTATTTATTAATCAAAAGCGGAATCCGCTCGGCTTTGCCCATTAGATTAATAATAATGAAATATTTTCCAGAACTCAGCTTAGATGCGTCAATAGAGAAACTACTGCCAGACCCGCCAAGAGCCCTAGAAGAATGAAGATTTGCAATGTAGCCTCCATTTATATCATAGAGTTTAAAGCTAATATTTCCACTGACCATCTTGCCAAGCGTGTATTCAAATCTTGCTTCATCGCTTGCAGGGTTTGGGTTGATTGTGTATTTTATAGCACCAGATGAAGAAAGCTCATCCGATATTGATGAGAAATCAGCCGAGGCAGTGATTTTCACTATTTCTATTAAATTGTCATCTCCGTATGTAATTTCGAGATCTGTTGTGAAAGTACCAGACTCAGTTGGGTTGAATTCCACCACAACTTCGTGCTTTGCACCTTCGGAAATATTAATCAAATACTCATCGCTGATTAGCTCGAACAAGTCTGCGTCATCATTTTTTAAAATTAATGTATTAATCATAATGTCTACATTTCCAGTATTTTCTATATCAAAAGATTTACGCTCGCCAGCCAAAGATTCTCCGAAATCTAGTATGTTTTCCCCTTCATTGCTTCCATCAATAACAATGGTAATCTCACTTTTCTCACCAATATTTACCCCCAGCCCACTAAGGCTAACATAAGTTTCAGACTCGGCCTTCGAATCGGAGTAGATGTTTAAATCTGAGAAGAAATAATCATCACTTTTTGGTGTAAATATTACAGGTATGCTTAAACTACCCTCGCTTGCAATGGTCAATGGAAATGTGAGTTCACCCCCGATAGAGTAGGCATTCTCGTCATTATCAGTATAATCCATTTGAGTAATGCTCAAATCACCTGTACCAATGTTTTGAATAATCAAATCCAAAGTTTTGTCCTTAGATACTTCACCGAAATCAAGTTCATCATTGGAGAATGAAATTTGTGCAAATTCTACAAGATTGGAAGCACTGCCTTCTAGTTGGATTGTGTACTCGGACGTGTTATCTGCGTCGCTGGTCACGATTAGTTTTGCACCAAAGTTCCCAGTCTCCTTTGGGAAGAATTCTACATCTACTCTTTTCTCTCTGCCTGGTTTTAATACAATGTCTTTGTCCATTTCATCAATCAAAGAAAAATAGCCTTTTGAATCGTCGGTCACAGCCATGCCTGTTATGGTTAAATCACCAGGGCCGGTGTTGATGAGCGTCACTGTCTTCTCTGAGACATCTGCTATATCTCCAAATTGTAAGGTTGAGTTGTCTGCTGAGATTTTTGGCTTTATATCACTTAAATCATCCAATGCCCAGGCCGCCTGCAACACTTCTTTTGTGTCCATGTTTTGCACAATGGCAAATGTTTTGATGTTATCCATATCCCAATCGGCTTTAATATTGACTGAGCTTTGAATTGTTGCATAAGCACCTTCTTTGGTGATACTGATGGATTGACCAGTATTGGTTGGCAATATTTCACGGGCAACCCAGTTGAAGTTTTCCCATTCACTAACATAGGGCATTCCACTTTCGGGATTTGGGTCGTAGACTGTCTCTTCTCGAACAAAAAGAACTAATTTGTTGTTTCCTGTCAGAATGTCATCTGAATGGACAATGGCCTTGAGATTAATCATCCCATTTTGGGATCGGTCATCAATCAAATAAATTGTAATTGGCGACATTTCCCCTGTGAAACTGCCAAGTTGCGAAGCATACTGTGCGGCTTCCACCCTTGTGCCATTGACCCAAATGGCTGGCGTATTGATTGATAATGTATCATAGGCATAGGCAAACCTGTCCCCTGCAAGCGTGTTTGCTCTGTACATATTGTCTTTAGGTTCATTGCCCGAGTGGATGGAAATTGGGATTACGTCGTTTTGGTATTGATTACCTATGAGAAAAAACGCTTTGTCAAAGTCATAGCAAGGCGTGCAATAGCCACTTGTGTACTCCTCAACAAATACCATTCGCTTGGATTCAGAAAAAGCAGAGCCATAAATTAGCACCGCAAAAATAATTGTAAGTAAGCTTTTCATCTTTCCCTCAGATTAATTAATAAAATGTACTTTGAAGCAGGGTAGAAAACTACGAATAATTACTGAAAAATCACTAATTTTATTTTTTTTAATTTAACGATTTTAATAATGAATATAAAAAGTATTGACAAAGGCGACATGTTTACTACACTGCGGGAATTTCCATCTCAAGTTACGAGTGCTTGCGAAATTGGCAAAAGTATAGGCTTTACCGCTAATTTAAATAAATTTGATAGGATTTTAATTTTCGGGATGGGTGGCTCGGCCATTGGTGGAGATTTGCTCAGAACTTATTTGTCTGAGGGTGTGGATACAAATCATATTGAAATTATAATTAACCGAGATTATTCTTTTCCACCGCACCTTGCAAAAAACTCACTCGTGATTGCCTCATCTTATTCTGGAAACACCGAAGAAACACTTTCTTCGCTGAGACTTGCCCTCGAACATACTAACAATATTGTCTGTATTAGCAGTGGTGGTGAGCTAGAAAGAATTGCAAAAGAGAATGATTTGCCTATTATAAAAATCCCAGATGGTTTCCAACCACGTTGTGCCATCGGATATTCTTTCTTTCCGCTTCTTTATTTGATACTAAAATCTGGAGTGCTTTCTGATTCTGTAGTCGCTAGAATAGAGGGCGAGATTGTGTCGGTAATTAAGAAGCTAGAGCAGCTCTCCGGCGAGTATTTGGGTGAAAGTTCAAATCAGAACTTTTCACTAGACATTGCCAAGAGATTGAGTGGTAAAGTCCCTGTCATTTATACTTCCCGGTCTATGGAGACGGTTGGCTTGCGTTGGCGGGGGCAGTTCCAAGAAAATTCTAAGTGTGCGGCCTTTGGCTCTGTTTTGCCAGAAATGAATCATAACGAAATTAATTCTTGGCAATATTCGACCAACTCCAATAAAAATTTTATTTTTATATTATTGGAAGATGCAAACGACCACCCTCAGGTCACGAAAAGATTTGCATACCTCGACGGGGTTCTCAGAAAAGAAAATAGGGAGCTTATAAATCTAAAGAATGAATCTGGTACACACCTTGAACGAATGTTTTCCAATATTTATCTTGGCGATTGGGCTTCTTACTATCTGGCACTTCTTTGCGGCTACAACCCCAGTGCTATTGATATTATTTTGGGTCTGAAGGCAGAGCTTTCTAAATAATTATGTTAATTTAGTATTATAGAATTAAGCAAATAACAGGTACAAATAAATGACACAAATTGAAGTCTTTCCAAATCCACGACCAGGACGTGATTACACAATAAGCCATGTAAACCCTGAGTTCACATCCGTTTGCCCAAAGACTGGCTTGCCAGATTTTGCGACCATCACCATAGAATATATTGCCGATGAGCTTTGCATAGAGTTAAAATCATTGAAATATTATTTTGCAGATTACAGGCAAAAAGGAATATTTTTTGAAGCAGTGACCAATCAAATTCTTGATGATTTGCTCTCGGCCTGCAGCCCAAGATACATGTGCGTCACGGCTGAATTTAATGTTCGTGGTGGGATTTCTTCTCTTATCGAAGCAGAATATTTTAAAGAAGAAAGCGACTAAAAAAGATGATAACAATAGCCAAAGATTTTGAATGGGAGATGTCCCACCGCCTTAGTTTCCACCAAGGTCTCTGTAAAAATATTCATGGACATTCCTACAAATTAAGAGTTTATCTCAGAGGAGAAAACACTCGCAAGGGAATGGTTTTGGATTTCTATGATTTAGCATTAATTACCGGTCCAATTCTTGCGGAGCTTGACCATGCTTTCCTTTGCTCGGCAGATGATTACGAGATTATAGATTTTCTAAAAAAGAATAATTTCAAGATGAAAATAATGGAAAACTTCTCAACTTGTGAGAACATGTGTTCTTGGTTTTTTTCACAAATTGCACCTAAGCTCAAGAAGTACGACAATATAAAAGAGCTTGGAATCAGGGTCTACGAAACAAGAGATGCCTTTGCCCAGACTTGGGATGTTTTGTGAGAATGCAAAATAAAAAGCCCCATTTTTATATAAAGATGAGGCTTTTTTATTTCTACAAATATTTTAAGGATGATTAATTTTCTGTTATCGTATCACTTTCTGCTGTCTGAGTTAGTGTATTTAGTTCAATGAATTTTCCAATCAGTTGATTCTTTATATAGTTGGCCGCTTGATCATTTCGAGAATCCAGTTCTGCCATTGCGTCATTGAGAAGTGCTTTTGCACTGCTGGTGTCTCCTTTTGCAACGAGTTCATCAATATCAAGTTCGATAAGCGAAGTTTGAATATCGATTATGTTTACCTCAATTATCTGTCTTGCTTGATATTCTGATTCTGGTGTATAAGACCTGGCATTGATTGTGAGGGTCATTAGTTTGTTAATTGCCTGGCGAGCACCATCGAAATCACCACGCTCTTTTAGCATTTCAAACAAAAGGCGGTGTGGTCCCATGACCCTTTGCTTGGCTTCCATCATTTTGTAACGAGTTCTGATATGGTCGGTGGCGATAATTTCTGTGCAAGATTCAATACACATGTCCCTGTAGAGTTGGTACTGAAGTGTGTCGCCTAATTGTTTATAAAAAAGAGAAATTTCATATTCATCCAAGAACTCAAGTGGAAACTGCTCGACTGAAATCATTTCGTTCATAAAGTCAAGGATTTTGATTGCTTTTTCTTTGTCATTTTCTTTTTCAAGAACTGCCTTAGCGTAAGATTTATATAATTCACGGTAGCTCATCATCAGTCTGCGATGAACGGGATCGTAGTAAACATCTCTATTATTAAGGTTGCGTAATTTGAATCCAAAACTTTGTTCTTTGTGGTAATTGTCAGAGTTGTCTACATTCATTATAATTTCTTCCATCCTCTCAAGGTTCATTGCCGAGATGGTACCGCCACCTTGTTTTACTGGGCATAGTCGCATGAGCATTCCCTCGTATCGGAAATACGGCTCAAGCCCAACATAAGCGTCAGGACCCACGGTGGTGGAGAAATAGACTGGTCGTTCGAATTTCGTTTTCTTTAGAATTTCATAAACAACCTGGTCCTGGACTCGGAAGACATACATTTCTCTTCCCTGTCGGTCTGTTCCTGCCAAACGCATACCTTTGAACACTTCTTTAAAAATACCGCTTGAGATAATATCTGGGTCATCTGTAAACTCAGCTAGAATCTCTGGGCGAACAAGAATTGACGTTTCTTGAGCAGGGAAATAATCCATTTGCAAGGCTTCTTGATCCATCTCGTTTGCTTGCAAGCTATTGTCTGAGAATGAAAGAGGGATTTTCTCTGCCCCCCATGGCATTTTATTTTTGAGCTGATCAACATACCAGAGTGTGTTCCCAAGCGACAGGTTTACAATTCGCACGTCACGCCGAACACCCATCACATCTTGGAGATACCAAACAGGGAAGGTATCATTGTCTCCATTTGTGAATATGATTGCATTCTTTTCGGCCGATTGCAAGATATTGTATGAATAGTCAAATGGAATATAATTTCCTGTTCTGTCGTGGGTGTACCATCCGCCAATGGCCATATTAATTGGAGCAAGAACCATGACAACAATTAGAATTGATGCAGAGATGACTGGTTTGAGTTCTTTCTGTTTTAGCATTTCGATAAGTCCCCAAACGCTCATTCCTATCCACATGCACCAAATCAGGAATGATCCCGTGTAGAAATAATCCCTCTCACGTGGCTGCGGATCTTGTTGTTGCTGGGCGACGGCGGCGATAACCCCCATTGCCAAGAACATAAGCATGAATACAAAAGCGGATTTTGGGTCTCGATAAAAATGGAACACCATGCCGATTATACCGAGAAGAAATGGCAGTGCAAAAAATCTCACAGGATATTTGTCGGCATAGCCAGATTTATAATTTTTGGATGAAATGTGTTGTCTTTCCCGTGCAGAAGAGCCAAACCATACCTCCCGAGCGTCTTGGACATCGGAGGCTCGCCCAACAAAATTCCAATAAAAATACCGGGCGTACATATGACCCATCTGAAATTTTAGTAGGTAATTGATTTCGCCCCAGAATATCTCAGGATTGCTCGTTAGCCCTCTGCCAGACCAGTCAGCAACTGAATAGCCTCTGTCTTTGGAATCACGGATTTCTTTTCGCCCTGGTTCGGTCCAAGGGCCGTATCTATAGGATCCGTCAGTATTACGCTGGTTATAGCGGTCAGTAAAACGTTTGTCAGTCTTTATTCTTCGTGGCCAAGAGGGATCGTTGCCATATTGCTCACGACCGAGGTATGCTGCAAGTTTTTCAAAATCCTTCGGCTCATTCTCATTCATTGGAGGATTTGAGTTCGAGCGAATCAGTATCTGAGTGTAAGTTGAGTAACCAAGCAATATCAAAAGGAATGACGAAGCAAGTAGATTTACTAGCTTTTTATTATTTCGGTATCCCCAGTACATCGCATAAATCACGCCAATGATTGTAGCTATTGCTAAATATGTAAACATTGGGGATGAGGCAGCGTATTCATGTGCTTCGGTTTTCCAAGGAGTATGTCCTGCCAAAAATGCTGGTAGCCATTTGACTATTCCTGGGTAGATTACGGCAAAAATGACTAGACCAATGAGTGACGCTTTGATGAAACCTTTTGTCGTGTGTGGGTATTTTCGGAAATACACAAGGAAAACTATTGAAAATATTGCAAGTATTGCAAGAAGATGCACACCAGTCGAGAGTCCAATCATATAAGCCATAAGCATTAGATAACGCTCATGTCCGGGATTGTCTGCTTCTTCGTTCCAACGCATCATTAGGTAGACAACTATGGCAACAAACAATGTAGCCGAGGCATAGACCTCCGATTCCACTGCATTGAACCAGAATGTATCGGAAAATGTTAATGCCAAACCGGCAATCATTCCTGAGCCATAATAAGAAATTGCCTCGCCCAGATCCTTAGGCTTCCGACCCGTTACCGATTCAATGACCATGACAGTGATTGCGTAGAGAAACCAAATGGTAACCGAGCTAGAGAAAACTGCGATAAGATTCATTTTCCATCCTGGATCGCCAAATGGAATCAACAAATCAAACATTTTGCCCACCATTAAAAAAAGTGGAGCACCTGGTGGGTGGGGAACTTGCTGAAGGTATGCCGCCGCTGCGAACTCACTACAATCCCAAAATGGAACCGAATCCTGCACGGTGAGAAGGTAAACCACGGTGGCAATCAAAAAAGTTGCAAATCCAAAATATCTACGTAATTGTTTGTAATCCATGTCTTCTTATTTAGTTTTATTTATATTATTCTTAAATACGAACCCTGCAATCTTACAATTTAATATAATTAAATAAAACATAGCCAGTATATTGAATCCTTGCCAACAAAATATTGTTTTTAAACATTATATTTATTTTATATTTATTAATACGTATATTGACCGCATTATTTTTTAAAATGTCGGGGGACATAATGATTAAAGCCATTGTAAGTGCTGTTGGTTTAGTTTTTCTCTTTGTTTTGTTTAATTTTCTATTTTTACATTCCCAAGACGCTTATGATTCGGAAGTGTCTGTCCCTGTTACAAAATACTTGAACATGGTTGCCCATGGCAGATCAGACGAAGTCAGAAGAATTTTGCCAGACCTTATGGTCTCTTACCCTGATGACCCTGGGGTGAAACTGCTCACGGGGTCAATACTGCAAAATGCTTTCAAAGCAACCGAAATCTATGAAAGTATAATTGCTCAATATCCAGAGTCCCAGTGGGCAGATGATGCTATGTGGAGAGTGATTCAATTCTATGCCATAATGGGCGATACCGCAAAAGCCCAAAGTGGTCTTACTGAGATGAGAGAAAAGTACCCGCTCAGTGATTTCTTGGTTCCAGCCAGCGACATTGTCCGCTCATCAGTAGGACTCTCCAGAGCTAGGCTCAGGGATAGAAATACCAAACTTGCTCAAATCCAAAATATATTAGAAAAAGCAAATTCAAATGTGGGCGGTGAAAAAATAGAAAATAAGACCGATAAGCTGAGAATTAAAATGCCAATTAATCAGGCAATTAAAATTGAGGCACAGCCCACCGAAGTTCTGCCAGCGTCTCAAATGATAAACCATGACGAGATTGGTGAACCAGTAAATGCTGCCGAGCAGATATTGAAAAATCAAATCAAGATGCAAAAGAATGCTTCGGATCAAGACAAAGAAAAAATGATAAATAATGACGAAGAAAGAATTGACAAGGTAGAAGATGATGGGATTTTGCCACTAGGAATAGGCACTGGGACTTATGGTTTACAGGTTGGGATTTATGCAAATAAATTGGACGCAGAGTCAGAAAAAGATAAGTATATTGCCCAAAGAATGACGTGTGAAGTCAGGAGAATGGACAATGATAAAGGCTCATTTTATGTGGTTTTAATCGGCAACTACTCTTCTTTGAGTTCGGCCCAAGCAGCCAAAATGATAGTCAATGAACAGTGCCAGTGCAACCCAATTGTAGTAGAAAAATAGGACAACATACAAATGAAAATACTGGTGATTATGCTAGTGGCAAGTCTTTTTGCTTGCACAAAGAATGTGGATAAGCATAAAGAAGACAATTTCTATAAGTATTCTGCAAATAGACTGCTTGGCGAAAAAGAATCATTCGATAAATACAGGAACAATGTAGTCCTTGTAGTCAATACTGCATCGGAATGTGGTCTGACCGGCCAATATGCGGGCTTGCAAGACTTGTATAATAAATATAGTGAAAAAGGATTTGTGATTCTTGGTTTTCCGTCCAATCAATTTGGCAATCAAGAACCTGGCTCGTCTGAAGAGATTCGTGAGTTCTGCCAGCTAAATTATTCTGTTACATTTCCAATGTTTGAGAAAGTTGAAGTAAATGGAGAGAATGCTCACCCACTCTACAACTATTTAAAATCTAAGGCTGGAAATGATGAAGATGTTGCTTGGAACTTTACTAAGTTCTTAATTGATAAAAATGGCAAAGTAATCCAAAGGTTCGAGCCAAAGACTAAACCACTCGAACTAGAAGATGATATAGAAAAATTATTGACTAAAACTATTGATTAAAACTATTGATTAAATACGAAATTAAATCACTCTTGGTTCTTTACTAAAAAAAATGTATCTCTTATCGCACATGCCGAAGCAAATGTGCCAATTCCGTTTCCTTCGAGTGAGCTTAAAAGAGGGTCGTAGGCAGAGGAGGCAAGCTGTTGCAAAAGAGCTCTGCTCCAATTAAAATCCATAGAGTAGATTGTGATTTCGTGGCGACCATACCATTTAAATATATTCCAGACCACAGATGTATTTGTTGAGGGGATGTAATTACTTGAGCTAGTTTCGTTATATCGCCAATCGGGGCGATGATCCCTTGTAATTCTTCTGTTCATCTTTTCTGGGTCTGGAGGGTCTAAATAAATGCCATACTCAGTTGTGTCAAGGTTCTTCACCTGTAAATGATAATATCCATTTGTTTGGGCACTTGTAAGGGCAGAGACAGGCTCCCAAATTAGCAATTCATCTGAAGTGGAGAAGTTGATGGAATCTATTGGGTATTGCACATTGTTAGCAGCAATCGCATCTTTCCAAATCAGACTGTCTGGTGTGATTGTCATTGCCTCTATTGTGCTGTTGTCAGGCAGTTTTATTAAAATCTCATACCGGCTTAGTTTCTGTACAATATGCCCAGAATTATCAACATATTTTAAGCCCTTGTCTTTCCTATACTCCAAGCGGAATTCTTCTTGGAAAGTGAAATCTAACTGTGCAAGGTCAAAAGCTGAGTACTTTATCGTAATTTCTGCATTATCAATAACAGCATTCTCTATCTCAAATGTCTTATTTATTGGCTGTGACTTAAAGAGCAAAATATCTTCTATCGGATCGCCTACAATTAAAAATGCTTGCAATATATTCTCTGGTGTATAATCATAAGGAACAGGATCCTCGCAAGATATTAGTAAGATTAAAAATATAATTAAACTGTATTTTTTCATGATTTTATTTTTTTAGTTATTATTTAATTGTAAATTAATAATTATTTATTTAAAATGCTATTTCCCAAGAAATTGTTGGAATTATTGGCAGCAATTTAATATCATTGACATAGGTATCTAAATCTTCGTTAGCAACATAAATTCTAAACCAAATGTCACGTCGTGAATAAACATTGTAAACATCCAAAATAAGTTTAGACGGTCTTCCAAACATTTCAAAACTGTAATTTGCGTTAATGTTTAGATAATGGGTTGAAGGCATTTTCAATGAATAACGAGAACCTGGAACCAGCTTGCCTCTCCCATAAGTATAACCCGGCATAAAGCCCTGTGAGCGTGAGTTCATCGGCGTGTAACCCTGACCTGATTGATAGACAAAACTTGAACCAAATTCCCATGTATTGTTTAGCCTGTAATTTGCTACCACTTTAAAATCGTGACGACGGTCGTATTTGGGCGAGTACCATTTTCCGTCATTGACGGAATCAAGCTGGGCATTGATAAAGCCCAAAGAATAGCCAAGCCATCCTGTGAAATCACCATATTTCTTCTGTAATAATATTTCAAGACCCATCGACTCGCCTCTGCCTTCATACAATACATCGGCGGCGGTCTCAATCCTGCTTGCATAACGATTCAGTTCATTTATATTGCTCAGCTCTTTGTAATAAACATCCAGATTTATTTCATACTCCTGTGCAAGATTTACCTCTAAAGACAAAATATAATGAATTGCTTTTCCCAGATTCAAAGACGAGTCAGTACCCAGCCAGGTGTCAAAGAATGAAAAGTCAGGCAAAGAAGCAAGCTTCAAATTTTGATGGTATATTCCCCATGCGGCTTTGAGCGCGTAGTTTTCGCCCAGTTGGTAACGAAGTGCTAACCGTGGATCAAAAACTGTTTTGCCAGCTTCTCTGAAATTGGAAGCACGAAGCCCGGCTTGAATGTTTAAGTCACTTGTAAGTTCATAGTTTGCTTGAGCAAAACTCGAAATGTGATGGTCTATGACATCAAAGTTTGTTATTCCACCTTCGGATTCTTGTCCTCCGTCTGAGTTCTCTCCATTTGTAAAATCTTGATCATAGGAGAATTTGTAATTATTGTATTCTACCCCAAACTTCGCCGTTAGTTTATCGGATGCAAACCACTCAAGATTATACTTTGCCGTATAATCCAAAATATAATTATCGATAGTTGCCTCATAACCTGTGTTTATAAACATTCCATTATTATACTTCGAGGCAGAAACTAAAAAGGTGCTGAATAAATGCTCATCAAAAATATGAGTCCAACGAAGAGAGCCCGCAAGATTTGCAATATTCAACGACATGTCTATACCAAAAGTCTGGTAATTCAATTTGTCGGCACTGGCAAAACCCGATAGGAAGATTTTGTCATTCTCACCAATATCTTGGGTAATCTTTGCATTGAAATCATAGAAATAATAATCTGGAAATGGGTTGGCAGGATCTTCTTCCATCATCTTGGTGATAAGGTCAAAATATGTTCTTCGACCAGATACAAAAAATGAGCCATTGCCAACCGGTCCTTCAACAGATGCTTTTGCAGAAACTAAGCCAAGAGAAGCCGTACCTTGGTAATATTCTCTGTTGCCATCCTTTTGAGTGATGTTTATCACCGAGGACAATCGCCCTCCGTATTCTGCATTAAAACCGCCTTTGAGTAATTCAACATCTTTGAGTGCTTCTGTGTTGAAGGTTGAGAAAAAGCCAAATAAATGAGAGGGGTTGTAGACCGTTGCACCATCAAGCAACACCAAATTCTGATCAGGTGAGCCACCCCTGATGTACAAGCCATTTGAAATCATCGAAGATGTGAGTACACCCGGCAAGAACTGTAAAGCACGGAAAAGATCAGCTTCTCCGCCAAACCTGAGTTGTTTCAGCTGTCTAACAGGTACGTTTGTTCGTGAAATGACTATCTCTTTTTTGTCTGCCTGACGCTCGGCAATTACCAATACTTCGTCTGTTTGTAAAACACTTGGAGTTAGTTTGCGGTCGATACGTTTTGTCTGGGCAGTTTTTAAAACTAATTTTTCTTCCAACTTCTTGTATCCAACCATAGAAACATTAAGTGTATATTCCCCTTCTGGTATTCCACGGATTGTATAAAAGCCAGCCTTGTTGGTGTAGGCACCATGCCTTGTACCCTTTACATAAACCGTTGCACCGATTAGTGTTTCGCCCGTCGAAGCGTCTTTGATATATCCAGAAAGTGATGAACTTTGATTTGATGATAAAATAATTGGAATTAATAATAAAATAAGGAAAAGAGTTGATTTCATATTTTAATTAATAAATTTGAAATAAATTTGAAATGAATTTGATAGCTTGGGGATGTGAACGAAGATATGGCTTTAATATTTCAGTAAAATATTAAACGTCTTTCAAGCAAATCGGAAATTGCGTATAGCATTTCTAACTTCTTCAAGATAAGCACCTTTCTTTTTCTCATCATGGTAGACCAGCTTGCACTTTTCTTTTTCCTTGTTCATCCAAGAGCTTACTATTTGCAGGCGTTCTATTTTTGAGGCAGATCCCCCATTTGAAAAAATATTATTATTGTTGTTGAATACCACATCCACCTCGCTTTTAATACGAGCAATATCTGAAAATTTCCCGATTCTAAAATGACTTACAAAATCTCCACGCTTTATAAAATAGATGTCGAGGGTTTGCTCACGTTTCGACTCAGGGGAAATGACAATTAAATTATTATTCTCAATTAATAAAGGAGCTTGAATAGACTTGCTAAATATTTTCCCCAGGGAAAGCACATTATCTAATTTCTTTGAAAGTGCATTGAAATTATATATAGTGGAGTCCAAACCTCCAACCATTTGTTTGGACACTTCGCCCAAGAAACGTTCAACCTTTGTTACCTCATCTTTGTAAATCTCTTTTTGTTCAGGACCATCGCAAGGAAGCGCACACTTGTCCAATTCTCTATAAATACAAGACTTCTTTGGAGTTTTTGCCTGGTTATCGAAATCACATTTAATTAATCTGAAATTATTATTAATTATTTTCTGTATCTCTTGGGCAAAAGAAGAATTAGAAAATGGTCCAAAATATTTTGCTCCATCTTCTTTTTGCTCATAACTAATTGTTGATTTTGGAAAATCGTCACTATTTGTAATTTTAATATAAGGATAGCGGTTCTTTTTATTTACAGATTTATTAAAGTGCGGTTTATGTTCTTTAATTAATTCGGCTTCGAGTAATATCGCCTCGAGTTCGGACTGAGTTTCATGTGTTTCAATATGCTGAGTTAATTTTGAAATATTTTGGTGTCTCTTTGATTTAGTACCTTTGGGACAGAAATAAGTCGAGACCTTAGCACGAAGGTTTTTTGATTTCCCAATAAAAATGATATTCTCATCTTTATCAAAAAATTTATAAATCCCAGAAGAAGTGGGCAAAGCCAAAGAAATCTCTTTCAATTTTGAGACATTCTCAGATTTAATTTTGAAAACTTGTGATTTACTATTTTGGAAATTTTCTAGTTCATGGAAATATTTGATGCCAAAATCTTCTTCGGCCATTTCCATTAGTTCGATTAGTATCTGAGCCGTTGCTCTTGCGTCTCCCAAGGCTCTGTGGCGGTTGGATACAGGAATATTAAAGTATTGGGACAATGACCCAACGTTCTTCTTCAAATCACTTGGCAACATCCTCCTTGCCAGTTTCAATGTGCAAAGCATTGGCAGGGCTGGAGGTTGAAGCCCACCTCTTTGGAGCAGTTGCTTTGCAAATGACCAGTCAAACTCAATATTGTGTGCCGAAAATACGGCGTTACTTCTGGAGAGCAACTCGTCGATGATTGAACAAATTGAACTCTCCTCCGGGGCATTGCTTGCCATTTTATTACTGATACCAGTCATGTTCGCAATATAGGGCGGGATTGTCTGGTGTGGGTTAATCAATGTAGAATATTCACGCACAATCTCTCCACCCTCGACCACAACACAGGCGATTTCGCTTATTCGATGTTCAAAAGGACTGTGCCCCGTTGTCTCAACATCGGTAACTATATATGATTGTTCCCAGATTGTCTTCATAATGGAGTGCGAAACTAACTATTTTATATTTAATTTCTTGTGCCTCGAAATAAAAAAGCCATCCGATGAGAATTGAAATGGGAAAATAACGACACTGTTTGATTTAGTATTTGCACCATATTGCTCTATCTCATTAAATATTTCTGGAAGTGCCAAAGCCGAATAATTCAAATTCTCAATTACCCAATCAGAAATACATTCATTCTCAGATTTAAATAATGAACAAGTAGAGTAAATTAATTCACCACCTTCTTTTAATAAAGGACTGTAAAGTCTAATAATTTTTTTCTGAAGAGAATTATAATTCTTTAATGAAAATTTATTCATTTTGTATTTCAGCTCGGGTGAACGGCGAACTGTACCCGAGCCACTGCATGGTGAGTCAATGATTAAATAATCAAAGAAAAGTTTCTTGCTCAATAATTGCTCAACATCTTCTACTATTATAATATTTTTTAGATCTGATCTTTTAGCACGCTTAGATAGTTCTTTTAATTTTCTAGCATTCTTATCGCTTGCCCAAATTGTACATTTTGGATAGAGGCTGGCCAGGTGCAAGGTCTTCCCACCGGCACCCGCACAAGCGTCAAGTATTTTAGAATCATCCTCTGGCTCGATGGAGTAAGCCAGCATCTGGCTCGACTCGTCTTGGATCTCAATCTGTCCATTTTTATAAATTTCAGTTTGAGTTATATTGACTTTTTGTGAGCCGATGATAGCACAAGGGGACAGCCTGCCTTTGGAAAATATTGTGCATTCTTTCAAGTCGTCAATTATTTTAGACATTTCAAACAAATTAGTATTTATACGTAGAGAAAGTGGAGCTGGAATAGTCAAACTTTGCAATAACAATAGTAGTTGTCTATTCGTTAAATTATTATTGATGATTTGTCTGAGGAAAAAATATGGTATTGAATAGATTTTACCTATAAAGTTCAACCAGGAATTGTCGAAAGTGTCAGGTTTATTTAACACTTGCTCTAGGTCTGATTGGATTTTTAGAAAAACTTGTCCTAGACATAATTCTAGTTTTAAATGTTCTTTTTTTATTTTATCTGAGTTGATTTCAAAAGATTTTAATAATTTATCTGGCATATAAATTGAATTATTTGCTAGTGAATAAAAGGGCATATTCTTCCATTTATACACAGAAATAAACATAGCAAGAATCTCTTTATCTATTGTTAAGTCTTTTAAAATCAATTTCTTATGAATGTAATTGACTAGTTCTTTGTTCCTTAGCCAAAAAAACACAATGTGGAAGATTATTTTCCTGTCTCTTGAACCCAAGGTGTGATTATTTTTGAAGTAAACTGTTATTAGGTTGCCAGCAGAGACCTTATGTTCTTTTTTGATTAGTGAGAATATTTTTGCGGAGTGTTCGGACAAGAATTGATATGACATGGCGGTATGAATTTTAAAATGTGTGAATGTTTACGTGTATTTTTTGTAAATTTAGCTAAATAATATTTATATTTGTGACAAAAAAATCATTTGCATTCTAAAAAGCAAGTATAAATTTAATAAATATTAAAATGTTGATAAAATTAGGTGAAAACAGTTTTAAAAGAAATAAAATAGTATTAAGTTTGCCTTCAGGGTGTGCGGTTTTTAAAATAAACTGTTGTGTGCGGGTGAGCATGCGTAATGAAGATTGCAGGAGCGATTAAAAAAGATTGTAAGAAACTAAAGGAAATTAATTTAAAGGTATACAAGTATGAGAAATTTAATAGCGATAATTGTTCTGATGACGACTATGAGTTTGAGTGGTTTGTCTCAGTACAAAATAATAAAATACTCTGTTGGTCAGAGTGCTGGCTTTCATTACGTCCAAGGAGATTCAGTCTTTGCTGGAACCATTGGTCAGTTGGCAGTTGGAGAGCATAGAGATTTTGGCGAAGAAGGGGATGACATAGACAATTTGTATGTTGGATACTGGATGCCAGATGGTTTTTATTCTTTCTACACAGGAATTGAAATCGACACAGATAATAGTAAAGGTTTCGCCCTTACAAACTATCCTAACCCTTTTAGGTCGTCTACAACAATTAGATTTGAGTTAGATTCTTACAGTTATGTCAGCATTAAAATCTATGACATAAACGGTAGAGAAGTAGCAAGTCTAGGTGGTCAATACATGAGCGAGGGTGTGCAACAAATTGTTTGGGATGGAAATCAACTCGATGGATTAATGGCTAGCACTGGTTCCTATCTTTATGAGCTACAGGTTAGACCTTTTGGCGGAGGTGGAAATTCCGATGAAATTAGAGTTCGTAATATAATGGTTGTCAATAAATAATAGTTTAGAAACAAAAAATAATTTTTATAATAAAATGGAGTTACATCAAATGAAGAAGACGATACTTTTAGTCTTATTGCTAACGCTAGGCTTAAATCTGTCGATGAACGCACAGATGCCTAAAATGCTGAACATTCAAGGTAATGTTCTGGGTTCCGAAGACGAACCAATATTAAATGATCCCGATGCGGAGATCGATGTGCAGATTTACGAGGGTTCAGACGCTGGTGCTAACCTAGTCTGGCAAAACACTTATAGTGGTATACCAATCATCCGTGGATATTTTTCCTTTATGATTGGTGATGAGGAAAATCCTTTGGATTTTGATTTTAATCAACCACTTTGGATTGTATTCAAGTTTGGCGATGGTGAGGCTAGTCCTTATGTTCCGCTGGCTAGTGTTGCTTATGCTTTCTATTCAGACATGTCGGGCGAAGCCTCACGTGTTTCTTTGGGGGCGATTACCACAGAAATGATTGCCGACGATGCGGTGACACAAGACAAATTGGCTGATGGCGTGATGGCTCTTCCAATGGGTCCTGCTGGTGGAGTTTTGGAAGGAACTTATCCAAACCCAACAATGAATCCTGATTCAATTTTAGAAGTTCTCAAGACTAATAAAATCACACAAGATATGATTGACGAAAACGTACGTGTCCCTCCGACTGGTCCAGCTGGTGGTGATTTGACAGGTACTTTCCCTTTCCCAATTATTGCAGTTGGTGCGGTTACTACTCCAAAAATTGCTGATAGTAACGTAACAAGTCTCAAGATTCGTGACTCTACTATCGAATCTCAAGACATCGTAGAAGACGCAATCACCAGCTTCCAACTAAACGAAACAGGTGTTGTTGCGGGTTCTTATGGTAATGCAACTACGGCTGCCATCTACACAGTAGACGAAGACGGTAGATTAATTGCAAGCTCGACCATGAATATTACAATTAATGACGATGCGGCCGTAAGTGATGTTGATATCACAGGCACTCAATCAGACATGTTAGACCTTCAACTAAGAGAAGATGTAGTAGGCGATTTTGAATTAGACGAAACTGGTGTGAGTGCCGACAGTTATGGCAACGCAACCACTATTCCAGTGTACACAGTAAACGAAGATGGCCGAATAACTTCTAGCTCTACAATGAATGTACTCGTGAGTAATAATCTTTTAAGTGATGTAGCTATCACTGGTGCCGTCTCCGATGACCTTGATTTACAGCTTAACACAGACGTAGTATCCGCTAATGAAATTTTAGCAAGTGGCGTAGTGGCTGGTGCTTATGGAGACGGAACAACATCCTCAGTCTTTACTGTAGATGAAGATGGACGTTTAGTTTTTGCAGATGAAGAAAGCATTATTATCGATGATGACGCTGCCAGTGATATAACAATCACTGGTGCTAGCTCTGACAATCTTGACTTGCAAATTAAAACTGACGCAGTTGGACCAAATGAACTGCTTGCCACAGGAACTAATGTTGGTACTTTTGGTGATAATAATTCAGTTCCTCAATATACAGTAGACGCAGATGGAAGACTTACTGCAAGCGGGAATGTTGATATATTAATAAATGATCAAGCTGCTTCCGATATTGACATCTCTGGTGCAACATCAGACATATTAGATCTTCAAATCGAAGCTGATGTAGTTGGAGCTAATGAGATTGCCTCTAGCGGTGTAACTGCTGGTGATTATGGTGATGCAAACTCTGTATCTGTTTATACAGTAGACGAAGACGGTCGTTTGACTTCCAGTTCAACAGTAAATATTCTTGTAGATGAGGCATTAGCTTCAGATATTGCTATTTCTGGTGCAATGTCTGATGACCTAGATTTGCAACTTAATATGGGTGTTGTAACTACTACTGAAATATTAGACGCTACAATCGGAACGGTTGATATAGCTCCAGGTGGAAATCAAACTTCACTTACTACTGATATCAATGGTGATGTTGTTTGGGGTGTTCCAGTTGTAAACACAAGTGGACTAATTACTGGAAATGGTCAAGCTGGCACGCCAATCGAAATTGACGCAACTGCAGCTACTGCTGGTCAAATAATCGTGGCTGACGGTGCTGGAAATGTTGCTTGGTCTTCCTCTACTACATTGACAGACCTAGATTTAACTGGAGATTTGACCGTTGCTGGTACTTCAACATTAGGTGGTGATGTGGAGATGGGTGCAGACTTGACTGTCGCAGTAAACACTACTCTAGGAGATGCTGGAGCTGCAACAGTTGTAAATATTATGAATGATGGTTCTACCACTGCTCTTGTGGTATCTGGTAATGGTACTGATAAAGCACTCGATGTGTTTGGTACGGTCGATATTTCTTCTGATCCAGGTACAGATGCCTTGTCTGTAAGT
>JAJRPT010000048.1 GCA_024280675.1 Bacteroidota bacterium | reverse complement strand
GTCTAGGCTAGCAAGTACCCTAGGCTCTTTACCCTTTGTGAATGTGGAAAGCCCAGCCTCGGGACTCATAGTTAGGAAATCTCTTCTTCTCATACATCTTTCCTTTTAATTTTTTTAACATTCTCTCTTTTACAACTTACATAAGCTTATTAAGATTAACAAGTCTTTTTTATTTTTATTGTCGAGGACCAAGTAGCATTTTCTTAGTTTGTTTAAATTTCCCAGCCCTTAATACATAAAAATAGACACCTTGTTCTAGTTTATCTGCGTCGATTCCAAATGTGTATTCGCCAATCGGAAACTCAGTCTGAGAACCCAAAACATCCATTTTCAAACTACCCATTGAATCAAATATTTTCAGCGATACTGTAGTTTTTTCTTTTAATGTGAATTTAATTTCAGTTTTGGCATTCCATGGGTTTGGAAAGTTTTGAGAAAGGCTTGGAGTATATTTTGTGAAAACAAGGTAATCAATCCCGCAGGATTCACTCGAATTGAGTATTCCTCTTTTGACACTTCCAGGGGAACGAACGTCAAGGAAATAAAGTTTTTCAGAATTAAAATTATAAGCATTAATATTAATGTCACTTGTCACCGAATCGGCTACTGTCATTTGAAAACGAAGATCTGCAATTTTACCAGCCTTCATAGAATCAATGTTTTTAAAGCTCATCTTCACCATCCCATGTTGGTAATCAAGCACCACCTCGCTGTAATCAGATTCAAAATCAAGAAAACGTAGGGCTCGTTTGTTGTAACTAAAGTCTACATCAAAGTCAAATGCCTCCATCCAATATGTAATGTCTTCATAGACGGTGAACATGTCCTTTTCGTAGTAAATGGGGACTGTGATTGTATCGCCAAGCACAGAGCCAACGGTGTCAATCAACTCGTACTCGGCGTGAATCCCTGCCGATGTCTCAAAGACTGGGGCGTAGGAAACTCCCGTTAAACTCAGCCCGTCACCCATCACGCATGGCAACAATGTCTGTACCCAAGCCAAAGAATCAAACTCATAAAAACTAGAAGGGCAGTATTTTAGATCAACCGTTGTAATGTCACCCGGTTGCATAATTGTCAAAAGAGCTGGGCTAATGCTAATTATCTCAATATCTGGATTCTCTTGGGCAATATCGGAAAGATTTATATCCCACTCTCCAGTGTTTTGGATAGTAAATGTACGAGAAGTGCAATCGAGTACCCTCACCGAATCAAAGCTAATCAGGTCTTCAATTATTGTAAAATCTGCGTCATAAACCATTGCCACTGTCGTATCGGGTGAAGCCGTAATATCATAGAGGAGTAACTCTTCTGTGTTGAAATCAACTGAATCGATAGTAAACGACTGAGAGCCTGAAGACAAGCCAGAGGGCATGAACTCAGCAAAAAATATAGGACTCAAAGAGTCTACTCCACAGAAATTCTTTAGCTTCACTCGTGTTCCACCAAGAGTGTCAATCCAATATGAAAATGTGGAGGTGTAGCCCAAACAATTTGTGTCAAGATAGCTAGACTCAATTCCAATAAAATCAAAATTAAGCGTGTCATAATAGAAAGTCATTTCTATGTCTATTATGTCGGCGGGGATTATTCGAGAGGTATAGACTGGCAATGTCAGCTTCACACAATCTGGGATTGAAACTGTGTCAAGCTCATTTACTTCCTCGAATTGTTCATACTCCATTGCCAGACCAAAGGGTTGTGCTTGCCCAAATCCTATAACTTTAAGCGTTGAGTCAATGGAAGGGCATGGCTCACGCAAGTGAATGTATACCCTTGCTTCATATCTCCTAGGAGCACGAGGTCTGAATGCAATCTGAGAAAAAAGAGAATCTGTGTTTTCTACTGTGATTGGAAATTTAATTTCCACAGAATCTACAAAAGAAAAAACTCGCTCATCAGGAAAGAAAGTAACCGTGTCGATGACAAGTGGCGAAAAGTCTTGGTTAATTGAAATATTTGGGATAGTGTGAGTAGCCGATACAAGAGAATCTGCAAACACATTGATTGAAGTCGGAGAGAAAATAAGAGAGTCCGGCTTTGTTTCAATAATCAGCATCTGACGACCATCCAAATAAACTTCATCGGTGGTCTCCCAACCAGGTCCGGAGGCTGCTATGTGAATGATTCCTTCCTGAATTAGACTGTCTCTTATCCATACGCCACTTGGGCAATACAAGATTGTTAAAGTATCTTGAGTGTCAGGTGGTATTTCTATAGGCATTTCACCTTCATAGAAAAAACTATCCCAAGCAAAATTATCTGGTGAGCCGTAGCTGATGGTGTTGCTTGAGAAAAGATTATCTATCCAAATTGAATCAATAAATGTTGTGTGAATCTTTGAACGGTTTATCACATCAATTCTTCGCTCTGAGCAATCACATGGCTTTACTTGACCAAATGGGAGGATTCTAGTTGTGATGTTGAGCGGAATTAAACGACCCAGCCCACTTAGTTTTGTGCTAACTGCATACTCCTCTTCAATAGGGCAAGGGCTACTTACCCTACCAAGAACTTCTGCCTCATATCCAATTGGAGCTTTGGGTGAGAATCTAATAATTGCTTCAATCGACCCACCTGGTGGAATGATAGAATCTATTTGTCCTTTTGGTTCGATTAGCTCAAAGACTTCATCTGGATTATTTTTGAGTTGCAAACTGTCAATCATTATATCGAGCGAAGATGTGTTCTCCACACTTATTGTGTCAAATTTTTCTGCCTCTACTTCGATAGTACCAAACTCAGCGGCAAGTGTCATTGCAATATTTGGAACAGCAGAAGTTGCCAGAAGTTTTGCAGACCAGTTATTGTCTAATGCCTGGTACTGAAGCCAAGCCTTGTCTGCTAGGTCTTCTCTGTTGTTTGCTGGAGTGTATTTAAAGACAAATTCTTCTCTTTGACCAGCAGCTATCGAGGTAGAATAACTATTTAGATTTGCTGGATTGTGCGGAGTGAACCTTCCGCCTTTGTCTAATAATACAAAATTATCAAGGGCGACATCATGGGAAAGTTCATTAACAATCCTCACCGTATCATATCCAAAACCACAAGAGATGACATTTTCAACCCTCGCCTCTATTGGGTCAAAAGAGAAAGCGTTATATGTTCCAATTCCTGAGATTTCAATACAATAGGAGGAATTACACGACCTGTCCGAAATACAGACTAAGTCTGTGTATGTTGAATCGTCGAGTGGTTCGAACTCAATGACAAATTTCTTGCTCGAGCCCGGAGATATACTTCCCAGATTAGAGTTTGCATTCTTGAAAAAGAATTGCTCACCATCCCGCAAGAAAACATCAATGTTCACTGGATCATCTCCAATCGATTGCACTTCAATCTCTAGGGAAGTTTTCTGACCAACAAACACTTCCCCAAAATTGACCGATGTTGCCACAAACTGCATCTGTGGATTCTTCCCCCCACCACTGACTGCAAGAGGAATCTTAATATTACATTTGCGACCAGTCTCGGTGTCGGCCGTTGCATAAAAATAAATTATTTCAGAGAAATCTCCACTTTGCAAAGGAGTAAAGCTGACAATTCTTTGTGAGTTGCTGGTCTCTGGTTCCAGCAACACACCACCACTGCCCACTCTGGAGCCACCAAATTGCGGAGGAAAAACTATACTATCGACTGTAATGTTTTGGTCTGTGAAATTCTCCCAATAATAATTGCGCGTGTGACGTTCCTCAAGGCAATATTTACTGAACACAATTTGCTCTAACTCCGTCCCAGCTACATTTAATATTTTCAGAGTTTCATTCACCCGCCCAATAACAGGGACTTGGCGAAAAGGTTCGCAAATATCGTCTGTGTATAGAGAAATAAAACCCTCATACTCAGCCGTTGTATCTTTAGAGTAAAAACGTACTACAATCTCAGTCGTGTCACCTATCCCCACTTCAAAAGGAAATGAATTCGGTTCCCTTATTTCAAAAATTTGAGGCAAATCGCTCTCAATCCTGCCAATATTAAGAGGTATATTTCTTTCTGTGGCAATTGTGTTGTTTGCAATTTTGAAAGTGACATCTTTATACGGTTCGTCCTCACAGTAAGCAAGCAACTCACCACAACGAATAGTATCTAGCAAATATTTAAAATCGGTGATACGTGTAATTGTTGTATTTGCTGCCGTGTATCGCCTTGGGTAATAATTGGCGGGGTTACTTGTTTGAATGTAGACTCTGTAGGGGCGAGTGCCTACGAAATCTGCGTCAATAGTTGCGTTGAGTGTGACGGCTTGGTTGAGTATTAAATCTGTCCATTGCCAATTTGGCTTGTCATAACTAACCTCTGGCGGCATGCTTAACCAAGAGCCAGGTCTTTCTGGATTTGGGTATTGAAAGAATATCCTTGCTCTGTCTCCCTCTCTGCACTTTTCGGTTTGGGTCAAAGTCCAAGAATATGTTTTTGTATTTTCGCATTTAATTGTATCTGGAAATGATACATCCGTTTGAACATCAACGGTAACCTTCTCTTTTCTGTTATAATATACCCAGTCTGGATTGCCCACCAATGTCCCGCCGAATCCATTGTCGGCTGCGTCACAGAGTTCCCATTTTTGGTTATAATTTACTCTATAGTTAAAACGCCAAAGTGCTATTAAATCCTCATCATCACCTCTTTCCCAATTAAGACTATTGCACCTTAATTCTTCTGCAGTTAGTGGTGTTTTCCACACTCTGAACTCATCCATCATTCCAAGGTATGATGCCTTATTTTTTTCTGGATTGGAGTAAGAGGCGGCGTATGCAAGGAATGTGCTAGTTTTAGTCTGAGGAATTTTCAATCTTGAACAGGGGTACACTTCATTTCTTGCACCAGATATAAACTCTCCATCGATGTAGATTGAAATAGAGTCATTGCCGGGGTCGAAGACAACTCCAAAATGAAACCAAGTATCCCAAAGTAATGAAACGTCTGCTTTTGTGACCGTGTTATCTACCTTGTCAAGCTGAGTGTCCGGGGAACTTACTTCAAACACTAGCTCGTCGCCTGAGAAATATATTTGCCAAGAATCGTCCTTGTCGGTAAATGGTCCCCATTGAGCGGCAACATAGACTGTGTCAATTTTCTGAGGAACTCCATCCAGTTGGTAATACTCTTGTTTTTGTGGTCTGAGATAGCCCTCGATTGTGAAGCCACTGACCATTTGATTGGTCAGTGATTTATTGTCAATTTCTACATATTGGAAACTACTTCTGTCTGCTTCAAGTTCGGTAAAATGCAGAGCACCTCTTGTATAGTGCAAATAATAATCACACTCGGCTCGTGAGAAAGCGTTGTAATAACAAGTCAAAAGCAATATAATAAATATATATTTCAATTCATTTCCTGTAGAGGTGTTTTCATAATAACAAAAATAAATTAGTTTTGTCACAAAATAAGTAATAATTTTATTTCTAAACTACAAATTACTTTTAAAATTAATAAGATGAGGGTTGTTTTCATTTTATTTGATATTTTAAGATATAATTTTTATCATTCGATTTCATTAATAATAAAAATTGATTGCTCAACTCACCAATAATTTCTACAGATTTATAGCCGCTTAATTCCTTTGGATATTCTAATTCCATGTATTCATTTTTGTGATCTTTATTTAGAATTTCAAGCCATAGAGAAGGCTCACTCTCCTTTGATTCTTTCTTTGAATAAATCAAAATAGGCTTACTGCGAAAAGAACTCATACCATAAAATGTATTTGGAGTATTTCGAAAATCTACCAAGCTAAGCACTGTTGAACTATCAATCTCTGCCTTGTACCCATTGCCAGATTTAAAAATTCTATATAATTTTTCGCTTTGAAAATAATAAGCTTCGTTTTCACTTGTGGCATAAAAAGTACTCTTTCTTGAATAATCTAATTTCACGTCGTCAAGAGTTTGAGAATCATCTTCTCCAATAAGCACAAAAGATGAGTAATCAGTATTTCCCTTCGTTCTCATATCACCAAGTATTTTCCCATCAATTATAACTGACATAACAACACTGGGGTAATATTCTTTATTTCTTTCCCAAAAAGTTCAGCAATAAAAGTACTAACATTTCTGACATTAAGAGTATCTACTTGTTCAATGTAATAAGCATTTAGTAAAAGATAATTCTTACCATTACTTTTATCGACAGAGACAATCTCGAACTTAAAATACTGTTTGTTCTTCTGGAAATATTTACTTGTTGCAACATCTTTATTTGTTATTGAATAAAGGAATTTGCCAGATTGAGAAATAAAATCAATTTGAGAAGTAACACTTGGATCTGCACAAGAAACATTGAGACTAAAACAATAGAAACTAGTATCGCTATCTAGTACTGTCTTCCAATAATGTAATCCAGGGGATGTAGAGTCAATACTAATCAGCTCCTGAAATTTGAATTTAGTCTCGGAGGAAAAAAGCATTACAGAACAAAAAAAGTATGTAAGAAGCAATAGAATCTTCATAATAATTCTTTAGTAAATTAGTTTTGTCACAAAATAAGTAATAATTTTATTCCTAATTTACAAATTACTTTGTTACTAGAAATAAAAAAAAATAGCTATATTTGATTTCCATTGAAAAATCCAAAGAACATATTTTATTTAGTCTCAATTATCGCTGTTTGCAAATTAGTGATAAATCTTTTCGCACCCAGCATGAATGCCTTCGATGGCGAGTTTATTCAGCTTTCAAACACTGTTAGTTCTCTGCTGATACTCAGCGGGTTAATGATTGTCTTCTTTAACTCCTATTACTCAAATATAATTTTTAACTCTTTTGAGATTAACAAAAGAATTGAAGATGAGAATGAGACTTATTTTACTCATCTCAAAGGAATTGGGATAATCCTCTTTATCCTTTATGCCATAAGTGTCTTTGTTCCCAAATCATTGAATGAAGTTACCCTTGAGTATAAACTGACACATATTATTGCAGCCAACCTAGTCACCCTTGCCATCATAATCGCACTGATGGGTTCTGTTGCGGTGGTATTTTATTGGTCCCTCAGAAGAAGAAAAAGCTCTACCAATATTGCTCGCCTTATAATTATAGCCATTCTAATTTTACTGCCAGTACTCGATTATTTGGAATTTTATATTTCATGGCTTGAGTTCTGGGTTGCCAAGCCAATCTATTTTGTGGGCATTGTGACTCTATTTTTTGCTTCCTATACCATAAGCTCAAAAAAACATTGGATTGCTCTACTGAGGCGTGAAGAAAAAGTGAAACTTGCACTTGCTTCTTCGGCCTTGTTTGTTCTTCATATTATGATAATCAATAGAATTTTCTCTCACGAGTTTGACCATTCGTTTGATTATTATCTTCGTGGTTCTGATATGCTAGCATTTTTGCTTGCCTTTGTCCCGCTTCCTTATTATTTCAGAGTATTTATTAATTGCATATTAACTCTTCCAGCCTCTGATGTTGTGGAAAGAAAGAAGTCCGAAATTAATTCTCTCACCTACCTCAATCGCATAATTGCAGAAAACAATGATATTTCCCACATCACAGAAATCGTGACTGGGTTGGCACTTCATTCAACCGGATCGATTGCGGCTTGGACTCAGGTCTATAAGAATGGGAAAACAGAACTTGGTTCTATTAAAAACCTAGACCCAATGTATTTTGATTTTTTTAATTCTAATAAGGAATTCCAACATCGCCTAAGCAAGCTAAATGAATTGTGGGTAGTGGATTCTGTCAAAAGAGATAGAACAACAAGATTCTTGCTAAACTCAATAAAAACAGTGGGTTCGCTGGTTGCAATCCCCATCAATGATAAAAAGAAATTAATAGGAACTATAATCCTCTTCCACAAGGATGAGTATGGCATTGGCAAAAATGAACTAACACTACTAAGAGCCTATAGAGACAGTATTTCTGTTGCTCTGGAAAATTCTCGATTGCTGGCAAAGACAGTC
>JAJRPT010000047.1 GCA_024280675.1 Bacteroidota bacterium | reverse complement strand
GTGCATACCGCCAAAGCAAAATTGCAATTGGAATACTGATCAATAACAATTCCGGATAATAAAATTCAATCATAGAAAAACCCGCCAGAACGTATCGAAGGATAAATCAACATCTGCAAAAAGACCTGCAACAGATACTGAACATTGTACGCACCGGCAAGCTCAATAATCCAGTCTTATTGAAATTCCTCTCGAAATATGAATTCAGGCATCCTATCAAGTTCGACACGGATGGAGCCTGAAAAAACACCGACGAAATCAGGCGGTATCCCCTCTGCAAACCTACAACCCACATCCAAAGCCAAACATCAGAGCAACCTTGCCGTTCACTTAATCTGCGTTGAACAAACCGAGGTAATTTGGTATGAGTAGGGACAAATTCGTAAAAAATGCCGCCGTAGCTCAGTTGGTAGAGCAACGCATTCGTAATGCGTGGGTCGGGAGTTCAAATCTTCTCGGCGGCTCTTTTTTTTCAAGGACATTGATAAGTCCTTCTAGAGACAGCTTGCATACCTACATTCTTAGGAAACGCCATTCTTGGTCTTGTACGACCTGATTACAAGTTAAAGACGCAAGATATTGTGGGAGCTTGATTGAAGTTTTTACCAGTGATACAATGGAGTTGATAAATAAAGGGGCTGTGAATAGGATTCTTGCCATTATGATTCGCATGATGCAAATTAAATTCCTTTTCAGGTAAAGAATACATATCACGATGGCTAATAATATCAACTTTCTTTCGTTGAAACTTGCCGGAGTAAGATTTGATTCACACACAATTCCGTTTGATGTACTCAAAGATATTTCCGTGATTGAGAAAATTGTGATTGAGAACGCAAAAACTCAATATCTAAAACAAAATCCAACACGGAAACGCGTCCCCAGAGACTTCATCTCTGGTGTGACAATCAATCTCAAATCAATTTCAGAGGGAAGTACCTGCTTAGAATTTGATCTTGAGCAAAAAACAGAAAAAAATGCCAGTCTGTTCTCCCAAAATCCTTACAATAACTTGCCATATTATGAAGAGTCCCGGGATGAAGTAATTGATACGATTCAAGAGATTTCAAATAATAAATACAATGGAGGGAGACTCGACGAGAAGTGCTTTAAACATATAGGAGAACTTGGACAAAGCCTACAAGATGGTGAGTCGCTAAGCGTTAGTGGGAACCAAAAGTCTGTTGTGATTAACAAAAAAGTTCGTAAGCAGATTGCAGAGTTTGTAACCGACAATGACTTTTATACACAATCTGTCACATTAACCGGAACAGTCCCTGAAATTGATAAGCAGAAATCTACTTTCTCTTTACTACTAGAGGATGGCAAACGGATATCTTGTCCTGTTGATTTGGAAACTGCATCGTCCCTATATTCAGCTTTTAACGAATATGAAAATAATCAACATGTAACCATAAAAGGATTAGCACAGAAGAATCAGCAAGAGCATATAATAAAGATGGTTAAGATCGAACAAATTGATCTTTTTGAAGCATCGGAGGTCGTCATGCAAATTGATGAATTAAAAAAATTAGAGGAAGGATGGCTTGATGGGTATGGCAACGCTTATTGCCACAACGAACTTCAATGGCTAGAGAAAATCTTCTTAGAGGTTGAGTCTCAAGACCTACCTAAATCATATTTTTACCCTTTGGAAGATGGGGGAGTTAGCATTGAATGGGACTATGAAGATTGGGATATCACACTTGAAATTAATCTTCAAGATCATGCGGCAAGCTGGCATGCATTCAATAAAACTACTGATAAAATAGTTGAGTTCGAATTAGACATGGATGGGGATAGTTTTGTCAGGGATTTGGTAAGAAAATTTCAGGGTTTAAAGAAAGAAATAGAGCAAGCATGATTGACTCCTGCCAATTAGAAGAATCCACGATTCTTTATCGCCAAATACACCCGACACAGATCAAAGAAAATCGAATAACAAGCAATGCATTTCGTCCATCAAAAAATCATGACGAAAAACTTTCAACTTATCATGGAGATATGTTAACTTCTGAGGAATCTTACAACCACTATACTTCGCCGCCTCTTAATAAAGAATCAGCTGGCGTCAAAGGTATTTCAGTGGGTGAATGCCAAGAAGCAAATAAAGAAATCATTGTTGAGCACGACAAGCAAAATTTCGAAGAGCATGTTAGTGTTGATTTTAGTAAGATAAGCAGCAATGGGCAAAAAAAGAAAGCTGCAAAATATCTTTGCAATAAAGCAGTAGAAAGAGATTGGCTTTACCAACCATAAATTGCAACCTCTTCATTTGAAAATTAGCTCATTTGCTGTATTTTCAAGTCTGCATCTTCTTTATTTACCCACACAAGCAGCAGTTTGAGCTGGATGATAAAACAGGGGAGGAAGAAGAATGAAAACATTTGAATTCACAATTTACTTCTCTGAGTATGACGAACTGTCCGAAGAACTTACGAATGCTATCTTTGAAGCTGGCTGTGATGATGGGCTTCTCGGTTCCTCCCAGAATCGTTTCAGTGTTTGCTTTGGTCGGGAAGCGGAGACATTTGCAGATGCTGTTCTCTCAGCAATCACAGACCTTCAAAAAGTGCCAGGATTGCAAGTGACAGATTTGAGTTGTGATTCTGATACCGACAAGCATGATGCGGATCTCATAAACAGAATGCTTCATTTACAAGTTGCCTAACATCTTGGCATCTCTTTTTTACGCGGAATAACAGAAATATGTATTTGATCATTGCGTGCAGTCAACGTGAGAACAGTAAGAGTGCGATTTTAGCCGAAGCAGCGGCACGAGCTTTGAAATCGCAGGGGCAAGATGTCGAGTTGATCTACCTCAAAGATTATCCGCTGCCGTTTTGCGATGGGGGAGCTGCGTATTCGGATCCGAATGTGGCGGTGCTTTCAGAAAAAATTGTGCAAGCCCACGGCATTTTGCTTGCTTGCCCGATTTACAATTACAGTATCAACGGGATGCTGAAAAACATGATTGAATTAACGGGGCAAAACTGGCAGGAAAAAGTGGTCGGCTTTCTTTGTGCGGCGGGCGGGGTCAACAGTTATATGTCGATTATGGGAATTGCAAACAGTTTGATGCTCGATTTCCGCTGTTTAATTTTGCCCAAATTTGTCTATGCGACTGAAGATTCGTTCCAGCAAGATCGCATTGGCGACGAAAATGTCGAACAGCGCGTTGTTGCTTTGGCAAATTCCTTGATACGTATCGGAACTGCGATGCGCGTGGAGCCATAATTGGTTCCCCAAGCTGAATTTTGCCCGGAAAGCCGCCGGGTGACTTTGCTCCCGACTCGATTTTCTCTATAACTGTTTTGGAAACATACGGGTTGAATCAAAAACCATTTCACTGCGATCTTTGCTAATATTAGCAAGAAGCAGGAGCTTGGAAGCGAGTAATGGAAATGGGAACGAATCATTAAACAAACTATAATTACATTCATCATCTAAAACAAAGAAACAAATACATGTCTGATCAACCAAAAATTATCCTCAGTGCGTTTGCTGATGAAGGGGCTAATACGAAAACAGCCGTCGAACAAATGGC
>JAJRPT010000046.1 GCA_024280675.1 Bacteroidota bacterium | reverse complement strand
GTCACCATCATGGTCACGATCTTTGTCACCATCATGGTCACGATCTTTGTCACCATCATGGTCACGATCTTTGTCGCCGTCACGCTCGTCGCCCACAGGATTCCTGTCGTCTAGGAGATTCTCCATCACAATTCTGTCGCAAGACATTGCAAAAAACGACAAAGCAATTACTATCAAAAAGTTCTTCATAACAAAATCCTTTAATAATTATAAAATTTAATTTCCTCCAGTTGCTTAATAAACAGATGAGTCTGCAAAAAGTTACATTCTTTTTGTTCGGATGAATATTTTATTATTATTTCTGAGAAAAATATGATTTTTAAAACAGAAAATAATAAATTGCAAAAGCTGTGGCACTTACTTAAAAAATCCTGAACACCCTATGCCCAAAGACATAAGCGTCATCATAAAAAATATAGAACTGGCAACACTTCTTTCCCGTAATGAGGGCCTGTTCCATATTATCGAAAATTCATTTGAATCTAAAATTATACTAAGAGGAAGCACCGTAATAATTGATGGCAAAGAAGAGGAGTTCCTTGTTATTGAAAAAGTGATTGCAGAATTAGAATACATTTACATGAAAAATTCTGAGATATTGAAATCTGACATAAATGCTGCGATAGAACTTATTCTGAATGATGAAAAAAATGAAAAGACAAATAAAGTAAGTAAAACAAATAAAACAAAGAATACAGTAATCTATCACGGATTCAAAGAAAAAATAATAATAAGGAACCCCAACCAAGAGCTTTATTATAAATCTATTTTGGAGAATGATTTGGTTTTTGCCACCGGACCGGCCGGCACTGGGAAAACATTTCTGGCAGTTGCAATGGCACTCGACGCGCTGAAAAAAGGAGAAGTTGGACGTATAATACTGACACGCCCAGCAGTCGAAGCTGGGGAGTCTCTGGGCTTTCTGCCTGGGGGTATGAATGAGAAAATAGATCCCTACCTGCGTCCACTCACCGATGCACTGCAGTTTATGCTTTCTACCGATAAATTAAAAAGCCTCAGAGAACGCAATATTATAGAAATAAACCCGCTGGCATACATGAGGGGAAGAACGCTCAATAATGCTTTCATTATTTTGGATGAGGCACAGAATACCACTCGTCCTCAGATGAAAATGTTTCTCACACGTCTTGGCAAAAAATCAAAAGCTATCGTAGCAGGCGATGTTACTCAAATTGATCTTCGAAGATCTGTTAAATCTGGCTTGATTCAAGCTGAGAAAATATTGAGAAATATCACAGGCATCGGCTTTGTAGAATTTGACGCTCGTGATGTTTTACGGCACCACCTAGTTTCTGAGATTATAAAAGCTTATGAAAAAGAAAATGTTTTAATCTCAAAAGAAAGACTAGAGTAGTTTTCTAGCTTTTTCCAAACCTTCTCTGATGCTCTTGGGGCTTAGCATAATGTCAAATCCAGATTGAGGATTGCCCTTTCTATCGCTGAGTACTAAAAGTGCTTTTTCAAAACAAGAGACGGACTCTTCGGCTCTTTTGAGTTGCAGAAGTGCACTGGCTTTGAGTGTTAGCCCAAAAACTTGCTCGGGTGCTTTTTTGAGTGACTCTTCGCTCCAAAAAAGTGCCTTCTCAAAATCACGTCTTGAGCCTGACATTTTAGAAAGAGAATTTGCAGCCGAGGCATAGACCGAGTCTGAAAGATCCCCACACTCTATGGCAAACAGTATTGATTCTTCCGCTTTTTCCTTGAGTCTCATCTGAGCAAGCGTCTGCCCCAGTTGATACCAAGCGTAGCCATTGGTGGGTTCTTCTTGGATATGATCTAGGAGTAACTTGTAGTTTCGTTTGATTTTGGACTCCATCACATCTTTTGTGGTATTGTAACCTTCGTGAATTATTACAATGTCTGAACCCAGCATACCCAGACCAGCATCACGGATGGAGGGGGAGATTTGCTCGTGTACCCTGCCTGTGAATTTTATTTTTGGGTAGCCAAGATTTCTAAAAAGTCGTGGATATGCCCCACGGTGAAGTTCTTGATTGTCCTCATCGATATAGTGAAGTGATTCGATTGTGCAAAGCAAAGCACCCAGTTTCTCATCTGCCTCACTCAAGGCTTTTCTTAGCTTTTCGATGTTCAAAGGAGAAATACGTTCGTCTGCGTCGAGATAGAGAATCCACTCGCCTCTTGCGTGTTTGAGGGATTCATTTCGTGCGGCAGCAAAATCATCAAGCCATGGGAAATTAAATATTTCTGCGCCAAACTCTTTGGCAATTTCTATTGTTTTGTCTTCTGAGCCAGTGTCTACTAAAATAATTTCATCAACTAATCCCGAAACTGATTCAAGGCAATCTCTGAGCATCTTCTCCTCATTTCTGACAATCATACAAAGGCTAAAGAGTACTTTGTTTTGGTTTAGTTTATTTTCTTGGGATGATTTGTGGATTGATGGTTTAGATATTTTTGATTTTTTAGGATTTGACCTCAGCAAAGATTTCAGCTCATCAACAGAATTAATCGACAAAGTGTAACTTTTTCTGCTTTGACTTGTCTCTTTAATTATGTTCTCAGAAAACATTATTTTCTGAGTGTTACCGTCTGGTTTATTTGTTGTATTTTTGATTTTTGATTTTTTCATAGTTTAACTTAACAACAATTTCCCTAGTCTTTATTAAAAAAATGTTATATTGTATATTCAATAATCGTGCAGAAAACTTTAATTAAAAAAAATAACTCTTAATCATTAACACCATTAACACCATTAACATCATTATAGTACAAATATTATGAAAAATAAATATATATACGCACTCGTATTTATCCTTTTTATTTCAGTAGGCTCTGTGTTTTCCCAGACAAGCTCTATTGCCGGTAAAATCACCACCGACATGAGCTTTGAGGAATACACCAAGCTGATGAACGATTATTACGATGGGCAAGTTCCAAATGAGGCTGGGAAGATTCCTGGTTTCAAACAATTTAAACGCTGGGAATGGTTCTATGGCGACAGGCAGTGGGAAGATGGTAATCGTCCAGATTTTAGGCAGATGTTTATTAATGACCAACTTCAAGCAAAAAGAATAAAGGCGAACCCTTCGCTTCAGGCGGGGAAAAGCTGGGAGCCTGTTGGTCCGTGGAATAGAAGACCAGGGCCTGGCTATATCTCGGGAGTAGGACGAATTAACCGTCTGGCAATAGACCCAAGTAATGAAAGTATTATCTGGGCTGGTTCTGCTGGTGGTGGTGTGTGGAAAACTACAAACAGAGGCATTAGCTGGGAAACATTCAAAACTACTCAGTTTATGTCAATGGGCGTTACCGCCGTTGAAATCGATGAGCAAAATCCCAACACAGTCTATATCGGGACTGGAGATGCCGACGGGACTTCGACCTCGCTGG
>JAJRPT010000045.1 GCA_024280675.1 Bacteroidota bacterium | reverse complement strand
GAAATGTTGGGCAACATTTATTACCTTTTTGTCAATCTGATATTCGATTCCACTACGCTCGGCCGAAACGATAATCTCATCGGTGTCAAGCATTGTGCGACTTAGAAGAATTTCCCCCAAATTAATTTTTGAATTTCTTTTGACAAGATGTTCTTTGCTTTTCTTTTTTTCGTAGCCAATGAAAGAAATCTGGAAATAATATTTCCCTGGTTTTAGGCCTGTGATACTGAACGAACCATCTTTTTTTGCAATGGCTCCACCTAGTATTTTATTTTGCTTTAGATTAAATGCCGCAACGGTCGCATATTCCACTACAGAACCAGTTTCACTATCGGTGACAATGCCACTTATTTCATTGCGGGCTTCCCCTCCTCTTTGGGCGTAAATAGAATTATAGCTGAGCAGAATAATAACTATAATAAGGGCAAGAAGTGATAATAAAAAATGTCTCATCGGGGTGGCTTTCATGTTTTAGGACTTTAGAATAATTTTATTTTGGCAAACTGTTTAGGCTAAAAAGAAATTCAAGACGGCAAATGATTTGCGAATATCATGCTTTTTGTTGAGAAAAAGATTGTTTCAGAAAAGAGGAAAATGATTTCTCTTCCTTTGCAAGCGCAAGATTTTGTGCGTCGGGAAAGTTATTGTTTTCACATCCAGTTTCTAGCTCACCAATTAGATTCACACTTGATTCGCCCGAGCCGATGAGCAGTCTTCTTCCTTCGACCGAAACAATAAACAAGCTGGATTTATGGGCAAGAGGCAAGCGAGCCTCAATTTTAAAATCTGTTGTGGGTGTTATTCCTCTGAGCTTTGGGGTGTATTTTTTTACTAAAAATAAAATAAGTCCTAGCACAGCGATGCTGATGGCTAGGGTAAGGGAGGCATTTGCCAGTGGATCTTCAAGCATTTTCTTCTACCAAATAAATATTGAAAAGATAGTATTCTAAATAAGATGGATTAGAAAATCATGCCAATATTTTTGTTTAGCAGTTTTTTGTACTCTTTGGGGGGTGTGGGCACAGAATTATTATGATTATCTCATTGTTCTGAGTCGCTCCGAAGGATCGGCCAGTGTGGTAACTCTTATTCCAAAGTGTTTGTCAATTACGACCACTTCGCCTTCTGCAACTTTTTTACCGTTAATAAGTATATCGACTGGTTCGGAGACAAGTTTGTCGAATTCGATTACCGAGCCACGGCCTAGTCGCAATATATTTCTGACAAGCATGTTCGTGCGTCCAAGTTCAATGCTGACAGGTAGTTGCAAGTCATAGAGTAGCTCAAGTTTTGGGTCTAGTGGCGAATAGATTGTGTCGCCATCTTTGTCCAATTCGCTGAAGTCTGCATCTGCTACAGCTCTTGCTCCAGGGCCTGGGTCAGATCCTGTAAGTTTTTCCGCTTCTGCTTCGAGGTCACCGCTCTGGATTAGAGCGTCGATTTCTTCTTGTGTCATTGTCATTTTTTACTCAACATCTTTATAATACAAATCTAGGTCTACTATATCTTCTTCGACAAGTGGTCTTATCACCCTTACGGCTTTTTTCCCATCGAGTGTACCAGGGCGTGCGGCAAGTTTTTGCTTCGTCCCAATCACCACTTCAATTTCTTCATTAATGCGTTTTTCAAGTTTTAATACATCACCAACTTTTAGCTCAAGGAGGTCATAGACAGACATTTTAGTCTGACCAAGCAATGCCCTTACTGGCAAATGGGTTGATTCCATGTGGCGGGTTATTGTACGCATGTTCTCACGGACTTTAACATCTGAGACTTTGGTGGCAGAGGTTGTTATCTGCTGTTTTGCCAACTTTGCCAACACTTCTTCGAGTGCAAAGGTTGGAAAACAGATATTCATAAGGAATGTCTGAGTGCCGATATTTACATCGAATGATATTACAACTACGATTTCCGAGGCAGGTGCGATTTGCACAAAGTCTGCTTCCATTTCTAGCCTAGAGAATTGGAATTTCATTTCGGCAATCGCCTTCCAAGCATTTCTTAAATCAGAAAATGTATGCTCGATTATTCCACGGACAACGGCTTGCTCAATCGGAGTGATGTTTCTGGATTTCTCTTGGGTATCCGATGTTCCGCCCAGAAGTCTTTCCATCAAGGTGAGGGCAAGTTGTGGGCTGATTTCCAAAATACCACTGCCGTCGGTTCCCTCGATATCGAATACATACAAGCACGACGGGTTTGAAACCGAGAGGATAAACTCTGAATAGAAAAGTTGATCGACCGATGTGACGGTAATCGAAACCACAGTCTGAAGTTTCGAGACCAGGTAATAACCAAATGTCTCGGCAAAAGCTTCGTGAATGTTTTGAAGGGTTCGTACCTGGTTTTTGGATATTCGATTTGGACGGCGAAAGTCATAGTTAGTAATCTCGCCTTGCACCGTTTGGGCACTTAGTAAATCGTCTACATCGACCGTCCCGCTTGACATGTCGGAGAGTAGATTGTCTATCTCGTTTTGTGATAATACATCGCTCATTGTGCTTTTGTTCTTCCTGAATTAATTAAGCATCACACCATTATTCTTTTTTTTCATTATTAATCTAAGTAAACGAAGATAATAATGAAATTATTGGACTATAAATTCAGTAATCTGAATTTTCCGCAGAAACATTTTTCTTTCTTTATAATAAGATTTTAACTTGTCCCTAAAAATCAGAGCAAGAGAGTCTTTGGGACTGTTGAGCATGAATTCTTCGCTCATCTTACCCAGTTCGTTAATGACCACAGAACGAGTGTATGCCATTACCTTAATCATGAAATCGCTGTCTGCTTTTAACTTTTCGAGTTCTTCTTCTTCGCTCATCTTTGGCCTGTATTCAACTCCTAACTTTACCATAACGGCTTTGGTTGAGCTCCTTGGGTTGGTCATGATTCTGTCGGTCTCAAAGAATTTTCCTTTGGATTCATTGGTAAAAAATTCGCTCTCCTCGTCATCTAATTCCGACGGCTCGTAATCATCGCCGTCATCGTCATCCCCAGATGGCTTGATTTGAATAATCTTTCCAGTAGAATCAGTCATCACGGTTGGCTCTGGTACAAAGAGAAATTTCATGATAAGAAATACAAGTGCAACATTGACAACGAGTATTCCAATGATCATGCCAATAACCACCGGCACGCTCATCCCGCCCTTTCCTTTCTTTTTCTTTTTGCTTTGCTTTTCTGGTTCTTGTAGCTCTTCGTCTGCCATAATTTTTAACTTTTTGTTATTACAAATATATTATCGGAATAAAAATACAAATATTTAATTTATAAACAAATAATTTTTATTTGATTTAATATTTCGCTGGTCAATATTAACTGATTTAAACATATTGAATAATTTTAACCAATGTGGCTTGCCATAATATGGATTATTTTATTTGCTTGCGTCCAATGGAATAATATTCAAATCCCGTGCCATCGATTTGGTTTAGCTCGTAAACATTTCGCCCATCGAAAATTACGGGGTCGCTTAACTCTTTTTTAATTCTGTCAAAATCAGGTGTTCTGAACTCATTCCATTCGGTGGCGATGATGAGTGAGTTGCAATCTTTCAAACAAGAATACATGTCTTTTGCATATTCAATCCTGTCTCCAAAATGCTCACGAGTATGGACCAAAGCCTCTTGATCGTAGACCCTTGCTTGTCCACCATCGCCCAGAATCATGTCGATTAACTTGTATGCTGGAGCTTCTCTCACGTCGTCTGTGTTTGGTTTGAAGGCGAGTCCCCAGATGGCAAATTTTATTCCCTGGAGATCCTTGCCGTATCTTTTTACTATTTTATTATAAAATCTTACAATCTGGATTTTATTAATATCTTCGGTGGCATCTACAATTTTGAGAGGAGTTCCGTATTGGTCGGCCGAGAATTTGAGCGCTTGCACGTCTTTTGGAAAACACGATCCGCCATAGCCAATTCCAGCAAAAAGAAATCTTTTGCCAATGCGGGTATCAGATCCTATCCCCAAACGAATCGAATCGATGTCGGCACCAACGGTTTCGCAATATGCGGCGAGATCGTTCATGTAAGAAATTTTTGCAGCAAGAAAAGCATTGGCAGCGTATTTGGTCACCTCAGCACTTTTTTCGTCCATGATATGAATTGGGTTTCCTTGGCGAAGAAATGGCTTGTAAAGTTCTCTCATTACATTGCCAACCCACTCCGAAGAAGTCCCAATGACAACACGCTCGGGTTTGGTCGCATCTTCGATTGCAAAACCTTCACGCAGAAACTCGGGGTTGGAGCAAATGTGCATTTTATGATTTTTACCCAACTTATTAGCAAATATTTCATTTACCTTCACCGATGTCCCAACTGGAACGGTGGACTTATTGACTATGATTCTTTTTTCGGTAATATTTTCTTTGAGAATAATATCGGCAATGTCGGAGGCAACGCCCATTACATATTTGAGATCGGCCGACCCGTCTTCGTCCGGTGGGGTGGGCAAGCAAAGGAAAATAATTGTTGTGCCAATGACGGCATCTTCGAGCTTAGTTGTGAAACTTAACCTGGCTGAGTCTATATTATTTCTCATCAGATGCTCAAGCCCTGGTTCATAGATTGGAGCCTCGCCTCTTTTCATCTTTTCGACTTTTTTTGTGTCAATATCTACGCAAATTACATTGTTTCCAGTTTCTGCAAATGTTGTACCCGAAACAATTCCAACATAACCCGTTCCAACAACTCCAATATTGTATGACATTGTTTTCTACCTTTTTATTATTTTATATTTTATATT
>JAJRPT010000044.1 GCA_024280675.1 Bacteroidota bacterium | reverse complement strand
TGCCGAATTATTTTGCTTCGATGATGATTAAAAAAGGTGAAGCAGATGGTATGATTGCTGGACTTACCGAATATTATCCACATACAATTCGTCCAGCTTTGGAAATAATTGGCAAGCAAGACAAATACGAAAAAGTGTCTGGTATTTATATGGTGATTGTCAAAAATGATGTATACTTTCTCTCCGACACCACCGTAAATGTTGATCCATCTGCCGAAGCACTTTCAGATATTGCACTTCAAGCAGCAGATTTTGTAAACCACTTTGATATTGAGCCACGTGTTGCAATGCTTTCTTATTCCAATTTTGGCTCGGCAGAGGGCGGGAGTCCTGAGCGAGTACGCACCGCACTCAAAATTATAAAAGAGCGTCGCCCCTACCTCATGGTCGATGGTGAAATGCAGGCCGATACAGCTCTTGTGCCTGGGATTATCGAAAAGCAATATCCTTTTTCCGAATTAAAAGGCGGCGCAAATGTGCTTATTTTCCCAAATCTAAGTTCAGCCAATATTGCATACAAACTGCTGGCAAAACTTTCTGGTCATAAATTAATTGGACCAGTATTGCAAGGCATGAACAGGTCTGTGCATGTTCTTCAAAAAGGATCTTCAGTTGATGAAATAGTCGATATGACAACTATTGCTGTTGTTATGGCCGATCATTTGGAAAAAGGGCAAATGACAATCTAATAGCCAATCTAAATTAGGGAATTTATTCTAAAATACTGATTTAGTTTGTTTTTTGAAAGTAATTACAATGAAAAGAAAAATAAATAAAATATTGATTGCCAATCGTGGTGAGATAGCGGTTCGCATAATTTCTGCCTGTGACGAGATGAGCATTAATACTGTGGCTGTTTATTCAGACGCCGATGAGGCTGCACTTCACGTCCAATTGGCAGGCGAAGCGGTGTGCATTGGAGAATCGCTGGCTACTAAATCATACCTTGATTTTGATAAAATAATTGGAGCAGCCAAAAAAAGTAAGGCCGATGCAATCCATCCTGGATATGGTTTTTTGTCTGAGAATCCAATGTTTGCTCAGAGGGTAAATGACGCTGGGTTAATTTTCATAGCCCCCTCACCCAATGCAATGAAAATCCTCGGCTCGAAAGTCCAGTCACGAATAAAAATGTTGGAAGCCGGCGTGCCAGTCGTCCCAGGAATGGAGACATCATCATTAAAAATTCAAGATTTTATAGATTCAGCAAAAGAAATCGGCTACCCAGTTCTGGTCAAAGCCTCTGGCGGGGGCGGAGGAAAGGGAATGCGAATTGTTCGGAGTGAATCTGAGCTAAAAGATGCCGTTGAGGAGTCTATTCGGGAGTCAAAATCTTCGTTTGGATCCGACAAAGTTTTTCTTGAGAAGTATATCAAAGACCCACGCCATGTAGAAATTCAAGTCGCTCGTGATTCGTATGGAAATGCTAGACATTTCTTCGAGCGAGAATGCTCAATCCAACGCCGTCATCAGAAAATAATTGAGGAAACACCGTCCATTGCTTTGAGCGACGGGCTGAGAAAAAAAATGTGTGATGCTTCAATAAAAGCGATAGAAGCAGTTGATTACGAGTCGCTTGCCACTGTTGAGTTTCTTTTGGATAAAACGGGTGAGTTTTATTTCTTGGAAGTCAATACACGCATTCAAGTCGAGCATCCCGTGACCGAAATGGTGAGCGGGCGAGATTTAGTTAAACTGCAAATTGAGATTGCACGTGGCGAGGAAATTAGTTTTTCCCAAGATGAAGTCCACAGCCGTGGGCATTCTATCGAGTGCAGGATTTATGCCGAAGATGCAGAGCGTGGTTTTATGCCAACAGGTGGTAGGATTTTACTCTACAATGAACCTAAAGGAATTGGAATCCGAGTGGATTCGGGTGTGAGAATGGGAGACGAAATCTCTTCATTCTACGACCCCATCATGGCAAAGCTAATTACTTGGGGACAAACAAGAGAAGAAGCGCGAAAGAGAATGATTGGTGCCTTGTCAGAATTTGTGACGCTCGGGGTAAAGACATCAACTGAGTTTTTGTCGTCCGTCCTTTCGCATGAAGATTTTATCTCTGGAAAAACATTTACCAGTTTCTTGGATAATAACCCTGATTTGATGAATGTAGAACGAAAATATTTGGATAAAGCTCTGTCGCTGGCTAAAAAAGAAATAAACCAAAGTACAAACTTCAAACAAAATAACAATTCTAACATTTCAAACACGCAAGGCGTGTGGGAGGAAGTTGGGGTCTGGGAGGTGTGTTCGAGATGAGATTAAAATATAATAAAGAAATATTTGATTTGAATGAACTGCCCGATGTTCACATTGACAATAAATTAAAGACTTATCTTGCAAAAGACCGTGACAAGGTTTATGTAAATGTGCGTGGCGAGAATTTTGTTTTTGAGATGATTGAAGATGATGATTTTGGAGATGAAGGTTCTGAGGTGCAAAATGAGAATCGTGCCGAAATATCAGCACCGATGCCAGGGCGAGTGATAAAAGTTAATGTTAATGTTGGCGATAGGGTAGAGGAGGGCGATATTCTGCTTACGGTCGAAGCAATGAAAATGGAGACAAGACTTTATTCTCCGATCTCTGGCATTATAAAAGAAGTGGATGCAAAACCAGAAGACAGGGTGTCCTCAGATGATGTGCTTGTTAAAATAGAAAAAGAATAGTTAAAATAATTTAATATTTGATATATTTGTCACACTGAAATAAGAAATACATTCTAAGGAAATAAAAAATGAAAGTTCACGAATATCAAGCGAAAGCAATTCTGGCAAGCCACGGAGTTCCGGTACTGAAAAACCGTGTTGTTTTCTCACCAGAAGAAGCAGGGCGTGTTGCAAAAGAAGAATTTGTAAATAATGGGTCGAGTGTGATTGTGCTGAAAAGTCAAGTTCATGCCGGTGGGCGAGGGAAAGGAATCGTAAAAGATATAAACTCGGGAAAAGCAAAATTAATCGGTGGAAAAGAAGTCCATGGAGTGAATGTGCTTACTAGCGATTTGGCAAATAAAGCAGAAATCATTGCTCGTGCTACTTTTAACAATAAATTGGTGACCATCCAAACAGGCGAAGCGGGTTCTGTAGTTCGTCGTATGATGATTGAGGATGGAGCAAAAATCAAAAAAGAATATTATTTGTCAATGTTGCTAGACCGTGGAACTGGACGAAATATTATCATGGCATCGACCGAAGGCGGAGTTGAAATCGAGAAAGTGGCAGAGGAAACTCCAGAGAAAATTATCAAAGAATTAATCGATCCCAATATTGGATTTCAGGGATACCAAGCAAGAAGGCTCGCTTTTGCTTTGGGTTTGAGTGGAAAGGGTTTCAAATCATTTGTAAAATTCATAAGCACACTCGTTGTGGCATACGACAAAATGGATTGTACAATGCTTGAGATTAATCCACTCATAATCACCGAAGATGATGAATTCATCGCACTCGACGCAAAAGTGGATTTCGATGATAATGCGATGTACCGGCACCGTGATTATGACGAATTGCGGGACGAATCAGAAGAATCACCGCTCGAAGTCGAAGCATCGAAATATGATCTAAATTATATTAAACTAGACGGAAATGTTGGTTGTATGGTCAATGGTGCGGGGCTTGCCATGGCGACAATGGACATGATAAAAATGAGTGGTGGTGAGCCAGCGAATTTCCTAGATGTTGGGGGAGGGGCAAATGTTGAGCGAATCTCGAATGCTTTTCGAATAATGATGAGCGACGGCAATGTAAAAGCTGTGCTGATTAATATTTTCGGTGGAATCGTCCGTTGCGACCGAGTTGCACTTGGGATTATAGAAGCATTGAAAACTGTGAAAGTAGACCGCCCACTGATTGTCCGCCTTGACG
>JAJRPT010000043.1 GCA_024280675.1 Bacteroidota bacterium | reverse complement strand
TCTTTATACGACATATCCATATATTCTTTCATTATCAGTGCTTCCCTGTATTCGGCAGGCAGATCATCGATTGCCGTCTGCAATAAATCAACCAACTGCTTGTTGTCATAATTATTATTATAAACCGGGAGTTGGAGATTTTCTAGTGGCAACATATCACGATATTTCTTAGCTTTTTCATTAAGACAGAGATTTCGTGTAATTTTAATTAAATAGCCACCAACATTATTCATCTGCTTTTCTTTTTTGGCACTGGAGTAAAACCTCACAAATGTTTCTTGGAACACGTCCAGGGCAGAGTCTTCAGATCCCATGACTTTTAGGCAATAGGCATAAATATTCGATGAAAATCTGCTATAGAGTTCATCGAATGCAAGGCGAGCTTTTTTCCGCTTTCCAGCCAGAAGTTGATAAAGCTCAACATCACTTTTATTTTTATATTCGTTTGTCATATCTTGTGTGTCTAAACCTATTAACAGTTTACTTACGCTTTTGTCACACCTTCAGTTGAAATCATTTACTTTTTATGACGCATTTGCTTTAAAAATAATTTGAATCAAACACAGCGTTCGTATTTGTCAATTTAATAAACTAATATTGTAAACGTGTAAGTTCCTGAAAAAATATCTTTTTTATATGAAATTAAATTCCGCCTATGACTTGGCTATTGTTTACCGCATCTATCCAGGAATCTCTAAAACTCCGCCAATTTATGCAGACAGCAAACTGAAAATGAGTGAGTTATGCTTGAGGTCTTTTGCAAATTCACTCAAAAATATCAAAGCGAAAATTTGGGTGATATTTGACGGATGCCCCGACGTTTATACGAAAATGTTTGATGAGGTATTAAATGATTTTGATTGCGAGTATATTCATACAAATAAAATTGGAAATGGTGCCACATTTGATATGCAGATGAATATTCTGCTAGAGCAAAATTATTCAGAAACTATTTACTTTGCCGAAGATGACTATTTTTACTTGCCCAATGCTTTTGAAAAATTATTGGATTTCAAGAAGAGTAACGACAATGTGCATTTTCTGACTCCCTTTGATCATGCCGATTATTATATTTTAAATTTCCACAAAGTTCCCACCTCACAAACTCAACATAATGGACGCAGGTGGACAAAGAGAATATCCACAACTATGACTTTTATGACAAGTAAAGAAATTCTTAAGCAAACGAAAAAGGTATTTGATTCTTATGCAAAGAGAAATTTTGACGCATCATTATGGCTTGTTATTACTAGTTCTTATGCTAGAAATCTAAATTATTTAGTAAGAGTTGGCACCGAAAGTGTGATAATGTTCAAGACAATGGCAAAAGCATTTTATTTCACTCCAACGGGCGCCATCTTCGGGAAAAGATATAATTTATTTGTGCCAAGTCCTAGTCTGGCAAATCATCTGGATGTGCCTACAAACGCTCCAGGGATTGATTGGGATAAAGAATATGAAAAGTATGAGATTAAGTACTAATCACAACAAATGCAAGCATCTGTAATATCCCAAAAAGTAGCAACAAGCCACCACTCATTGCAAGAATTTTATTATAACCGGTACCCTTTGCCGTTTTTAGCTTTTTGAGAATAAGCATAGCCAATGGAGATGTTAGCCAAGGAAGTAAATGCCACCAAGATTTCAAATTAAATCCAGTCATTGCTTGGAATACAAAAGCGGTGGAAATGATTTGTGTAAACATGATTTTTGATTTTTCTTCTCCTAGACGAACTGCAAGCGTCATTTTGTTGGCTTTCCTGTCAGTCTCAATGTCACGGATATTATTGGCACCCAAAATATTTGCAGAAAGTAAGCCCGGTATAAGAGAAATCCAAAAGCAAATCAAATCCACATATCCTGTGAAAATATAAAACGTTCCGCACACCGCAACTATTCCAAAAAATACCAGAACAAATATATCGCCCAAACCTTTGTATGCCAGTGGATAAGGACCTCCTGTGTATGCCCATGCGAAAAACAAAGATATTATTCCAACTAATAAAATATACCAATCTGAAACCGAAACAAGATATAGTCCAGCTAAGAAAGTAATTATCAGGCAAATAATCGTCACCGGCCACATAGTTCGAGCTGGGATTATGCCCCGGGGGGGTCCAGTTCGATCTTCGGAGTCAGCACCCAGGCGAGCGTCATAAATCTCATTGAAGAAGTTGGTGATGATTTGGATCATCACAGCACAAAAACATATCACCAGAAATACAAGCCAGTTGAAATGCCCCAGCGAAAAAGCATAAGACGTGCCAATCCCCACAGGCACGATACTTGCGGGGATTGTTTTAATTCGGAGGGTTTCCGTCCAGTCTTTTGTGTTTGGCATAATTAAAAATCCAGCCTTAGAAAATCATCGTAATTGTCTTTTGTAATTACTGAGAATTCAAAATTCTCATAAGAATTTGAGAATCCTCTGGGAATATTTACCTTTTTCATCGGACTCCATTTAAATTCAAAACAATGTAGTGTTCCATCTCTTTCTTCAATCAAATCTATTTCTTGCTGGTCTTTTGTTCTCCAAAAATATAATTTGGAGTAATCACCTGAATAAGAATGCTTCTTTATTTTCTCGCTCATAAGATAATTCTCCCAAAGCTCTCCCAAATCTTGCCTGTTTTCAATTCCAGCAAAGTTTGAAATTAAAGTATTTCTAATTCCATTGTCATGGAAATATATTTTTTTACTTTTGCTTAATTCTTTCCTATGATTTCTGCTAAAGGCGTTCAGCCTGAATATCACAAAGCTCTCTTCAAGCAAGTAAATGTATTTTTCTACTGTTTTATTATCAATTTTTAATGAATTTGAAAGTTCATTTACTGATACTTCATTACCAATTTGATAAGCTAAGGCACTCAAAAGCTTTACTAATACTTCTGGCTTATTTATTCCTTGACTCTTCAAAATATCTTTGAATAAATAACTATTCGCTAGCTCTTTGAGCACATCAATTTCTTCTCCAGACTGAGTAATAACATC
>JAJRPT010000042.1 GCA_024280675.1 Bacteroidota bacterium | reverse complement strand
ATCAGAACCATTCCCTGCGGGGTCTTGATCTGTTCTTTGACCAATAAATGAGTAATCAATCCCTAAGCCTATCTTTGGCATACCAATTTTTTCGGCCAACAACTCTTTTGCCCTAGCAGCATTTATTTCAAGGTCAATAGATCTTAATATTGGGTTATTAGCCAGCAAGTCATTTTTCCTATAATTATTTTCCACAGGATTAATATTTATGTCAGAATCGACCAACACGGGCGTATTATCTTCACGATTTAATAGTTTATTAAAAGTCACCTCAAGAGGAAGTCGCTCATCTTTTAATAATTCTATATCGGTTTCTATGTCATCAATAATTATATCTACTCTTATAACATCAACCATTGTCCCCATTCCATTGGAAAATTTAGTAGTAGCAAATGCCTTGTATGCGTGAAGTAATTCCAACAGTTCATTCTGCCACCGCAGTTGATTGCTAAGCTCGAACAATGGATAATAAGATGCTTTAACCTTGTAGTAAAGTTCATTTCTTTTGTCCAAATAATCTTGATATTTCGATTCGGCAACTTTGCTTGCAACTTCTTCTTTTGCGTCCAAAGTCCCCCACCAAGGAAACACCTGATTCAAAGATATTTTAGCTCTCTGTGGCCCAAGCCTTGATTCAATCGGAGAGACAAAATACCCAAACGACAATGTCGGATCATCGAGTGAGTTTACTTGAGGAATCTTCTGTTGCCAGGCTTGGTATTCCGCATAAGATGACTGAAGAGCAGGGTTGTTTTCTTTTGCAATCTTGAGATAATCCTCCAGGCTTTGTGCAAAAGAGCTACTCACGACCATCACAAAAATTATGATTATTATTTTCATTTTGTATCTCCTTGAGCTTTTATGATTTTTCTTTCTTCTCTGAGCGAATAAAGCACGGGTACAATGAACACGCTTATGATTGCAACGCACATCCCACCAAATGAGGGAATGGCCATCGGTATCATTATATCGGCCCCACGCCCTGTCGAACTCAATATGGGCAATAGTGCAATAACTGTTGTGGCGACAGTCATCAGTGCAGGTTTTATTCTTCTTAGTCCTGCCTTGGTCACCGCATGTCTAACCTCGGCTACTGTTTTCGGCTTTCTTTTCTCAAAGCTCTGATCCAAGAAAGTACCTATCAACACCCCATCATCGGTTGCAATACCAAACAGAGCAATGAACCCAACCCAAACTGCAACACTAAGATTGACAGTCTTCATCTGGAATAAATCTCTCATATTAGTATCAAAGAGTGCGAAGTTAAAGAACCAATCCTGACCATAGAGCCATAGCATAAGAAAAGCACCACTAAAGGCCAGAGCAATAGCAGAGAAAATCATAAGTGAAGTAGAAACTGATTTGAACTGGAAATACAATATCAAAAATATTATCAAAAGAACAAGTGGAACAATAATGGCTAACCTTTTCTCTGCTCTGACTTGATTTTCATAATTGCCAGTGAATTTAAACGAAAGACCTGCCGGCACTATTAATTGCCCACTATCTATTTTTCCTTGAATATAATCTTGAGCCTCCTCGACAACATCGACTTCTGCGTACCCATCTTTTTTATCCAACAAAACATAGCCCACAAGGAATGTATCCTCGCTCTTTATCATCTGTGGACCTTGGAAATATTCAATATCAACCAACTCTATGAGCGGGACTTGGGCACCGGTTGGAGTTGGTATGTATATTTTCCTTAGTGCATCTGGACTGTCTCTTAGCTCACGAGGATAGCGGATACGAACAGGAAACCTTTCTCTTCCCTCAACCGTGGTTGTAATCTGAATTCCACCAATTGCAGTTTCAATCACATTTTGTGAATCTTCTACATTTAAGCCATACCGGGAGATGACATCTCTTTTAATATTTAAATGTATGTATGGCTTACCAACTATTCTATCGGCAAAGACGGCTTCTGTTTTGACTGACGGGATTTCTTTGAGAATAGATTCTAGCTCCAAGCCAAAGTCTTCAATCGTAGTCAAATCAGGGCCAAACACTTTTATTCCCATCGGAGCCCTCATACCAGTTTGGAGCATTACAAGCCGTGTTTCAATTGGTTGAAGTTTGGGTGCAGATGTCACACCAGGAATTTTTGTGACTCTTACAATTTCATTCCAAATATCATCAGGAGAATTAATTTCTTTTCTCCAATTTCGGAAATAGCTCCCATCATCGTCGGCTATAAGTTCTGAGGTGTTAATATTTTTTATTAACATCTCCTCATTTTCATAAGCCTCACCACTCGAAAGAACAAACTTGTTGTCTTCGTCTACTTTGAATCTCTGCCGGTGTCCTTTTTCATTTACTTTATATTCGGGTTTGTAATTAATCAGATTTTCAAACATTGATATTGGTGCGGGGTCAAGTGCCGATTCCACACGCCCAGCTTTTCCCACCGACAATTCTACTTCTGGAATACCAACAAGCAGCATATCCAGCTGTTTAACTATTGTCAGATTGGCATCTATTCCAGAGTGAGGCATTGAGGTTGGCATCAGTAAAAAGCTACCCTCGTCAAGCGATGGCATGAACTCTTTTCCAAGCCCTGGCAAAGAATGAGAAAGCCCCGACCAAAGGCTTGTGGCTCTAACATTTACTCCTATCTTATCGAAACCACTGGCTATAAATCCAAATGTTGTATTAAACCCCAACCAAATCGAGCTACCAGAAATAATTATAATCACGGGGATTGACAGAAAAAATACTTTATTATTCAGACACCAATTCAATATTTCTTTATAATAATGTTCTAATAGTGCAAATATTCCCAGTATTAAAGACAATAGCATTCCCACAAAAATAAAGTTTAGCGTTAGGGATTTCCCCGCACCCAAGGGCATCCAATAATTTGCAAGTATGTATGTGACCGAAAATACAGCAATTATCAATGAGAGATTCTGGGTGAGCCAATTCTTCTTCGGGCTGTATTGCCGAACAAACCAAGCCGCTGCCAAGGCTGCGATAGTAATTCCTCCCCAAGCACTTAGCCAGATTGCTATTGTTATCCCCACCAAAATCAAGAAAGCATTCCAGAGCATTCCTTTTGTATTCTTTTTAATCTTTACGCCAAAGAACCACTGTGCGACCGTTGGCAGAATGAAAAGTGCAACTATAAGTGCCGAAATAAGAGCGAATGTTTTGGTGAATGCCAGCGGTCTGAATAATTTACCTTCGGCAGCCTCCATTGCAAATACTGGAACAAAACTCACTATTGTTGTCGAGACCGCAGTCACAATGGCCGAGCTGACCTCTGCTGCGGCATTGTAAATGGTTTCTTTTAACGGCTGACCAGGGTGAGCTTCTTTAATATGTTTTATTACATTTTCCGATAAAATGATGGCAAGGTCTACCATCGTCCCGACGGCTATGGCAATTCCAGAGAGTGCCACAATGTTTGCGTCTACTTTAAAATACTTCATCGCAATGAACACCATCAGAACAGAAATTGGTAATATACTAGAAATTAATATTGAAGCTCGAAGATTTAGCACCAGAATAATAACAACCAACATTGTGATTAGTATTTCTAGTGTCAGTGCCTCTTCCAATGTTCCCAACGTCTCGTTTATAAGTTTTGTTCTGTCATAGAAAGGAATAATGGTCAGTTGGCTTTCTGTTCCATCTTTGAGGACTTTCTTGGGCATTCCTTCGCTGATCTGTTGGATCTTATCTTTTACATTATTGATGACGGCAAGTGGGTTTGAGCCATAACGTGCAATCACAACCCCTCCAACCACTTCCGCACCGTCCTTGTCGAGCATACCTCGTCTTGTGGCAGGTCCAATGCTAACGACGGCAACATCTTTTATCCTAATCGGAACATTGTCATGGACGGCCACCACTGCTTTTTCAATATCCTCTACCGATTTGATATATCCCAGACCACGAACCAAATACTCGGCCTGATTGACTTCTATGGTCTTTGCACCCACATCTCTATTTGATTTTCTAACCGCATCCATTACCTTATGAAGCGGGATATTGTAAACTTTCAAAGCATCTGGGTCTACATCTACTTGGTATTCTTTTACATATCCCCCAATTGACGCAACTTCGGAAACGCCATCGACTGCATTAAGAGCATATTTCACATAAAAATCTTGATAGGTTCGCACGTCATGGAGATCCCATCCACCAGTTGGATTCCCTTCTGGGTCTCTTCCCTCGATTGTATACCAATAGACTTGCCCAAGAGCCGTGGCATCTGGTCCTAGGGCTGGTCTTACTTCGGCGGGCAAGAGATTGGCCGGAAGTGAGTTAAGTTTTTCTAATATTCGGGATCGTGACCAATAAAAGTCAACATCTTCTTTGAATATAATATAAATACTCGAGAAGCCAAAAATAGATTGTGAACGAATTGACTTTACGCCCGGAATACCCAGAAGCGATGTTGTGAGCGGATATGAAATTTGATCTTCAATGTCTTGAGGGGAACGTCCCATCCATTGAGTAAAAACTATTTGCTGATTTTCACCAATGTCGGGGATTGCATCCACTGGGACTGGGTCGTTTGGCAAAAAATCACTCTCCCATCCAAACGGCGCGTGGGAAATTCCCCAAGCAACAAAAAGCAAAATGACTAGACTTGTTACTAACTTATTATCGAGAAAGTAACGAATTAATTTATTTAGCATAATATTTCGATTTAATTATTATATAATGACAGAATACAAACTGAATTAACAAATTAAAATTACGCCAGTAATTCTAATTTAGGCAATAATGTTCGGCATCACAAAAATTAAATCAGAAAAGATTGGTGAAGAACTTGGTATCCGTTCTTTGAGAGGGGCAGACTAGGGGGTGATGTATGAAGGATTTGTTTGTCATCACTACAGTCAATATTATAGAGAATGTAAGATGGTTTTGAGAATAAATGTTCAGAGTCCAGCCAGATATCCAAAAGGGAGAAAGTAACTTGAAGATTAGATTCAAGAGTCTCGAACTCGCTCTTGCAACAGTCTTCTGGCTTATATTCTAATATGGGAGTACTCTCGCAATCTGGATTTATTTCCATACCACATCCGATATCGTGGGGGCTAAGAATGATTTTCGATTCCACAAAATCGCCACCGCAATAATGGGAGCCGATTGTCACTCCAAAATTACTCAGAGCTAAAATCAAAATCATTAATATGGAAATAGTTTGTTTCATTAATTTAATTAATTATTTCTTTCCTGGGTAGATAACGAAGCAATTTAATAATTGTTTCAGAATAATCCAAACTTCCTTATTTTGTGGATTACTAGTGGCAATCTTCCGGCGGTACAGTTTTGTAGGCTAGCCTTTTGCTTACCCTTTTAT
>JAJRPT010000041.1 GCA_024280675.1 Bacteroidota bacterium | reverse complement strand
AGAAATAAATGTCCAAAACAATGATACTATAATGCTAGATTTTATATTGGTGGAGTCCCTCTCTACGTTACCAGAAATAACAGTAAGTGGAGGGATTGCTGGCATTAAGGACATACCTGGTTCGGTTCACTATATTTCTCCAAAGGAGATTGAAAAGTTTAGTTATACCGATATTAACCGGGTTTTACGAACGGTTCCGGGGGTGAATATACAAGAAGAAGATGGTTTTGGACTCTTTCCAAGCATAGGATTGAGGGGTACTGGAGTGGAACGCAATACCAAAATCACGGTAATGGAAGATGGAGTTTTGATAGCACCAGCTCCTTATGCAGCACCGGCTGCTTACTATTTTCCAACAATGGGAAGGATGCAAGGAGTAGAAGTTATAAAAGGTAGTAGCCAAATAAAATACGGACCTTACACAACAGGAGGTGCGATTAATCTTATTTCGACACAAATACCCTCTGAGTTTTCAGGAAAAATGAGTTTATGGGGAGGGAGTTTTGGCGGTCGGAATCTGCATGCTCATGTGGGCAATTCTCATAAAAACTTTGCTTACGTGGTAGAAACATTTCAATACGGGTCAAAGGGGTTCAAGCAATTAGACGGAGATGGTAACAGGGGTCTTAGTAGAAATTCTGGTTTTATCAAACAGGATTATTTAGCCAAGATTCGTTTGAATACAAGCGACGGTGCAAAGATTTATCAGTCACTTACTTTTAAGATTGCACAATCTACTGGCAATATAAATGAAACCTATTTGGGCTTGAGTCGAGAAGATTTTGATGCTAATCCAATACGCAGATATGCGGGTTCGCAAGTTGATGAAATAAACACCACACAATCACAGTTTTCTTTAACCCATAAAGCAAGATTTTCAGACTGGTTTAATGTCACAACCCTCGCATACCGTACCAATTTTAGCAGAAATTGGTACAAGCTCGACAGATTAACAGACAGTGCAGGAACAATAGTAAAAATTGCCAAACTATTGGATAATCCAGCAGATTACCCGAGAGCTTTTGGCATCCTTAAAGGTGCAAATACAAATAGTCTCGCCGATGAAGCTCTAAGGGTAAAGGCTAATAACAGGGTTTATTATTCGCAAGGGGTTCAAACGACATTGAATTTCAATTTTAAAACCAATAAAATAAAACACAGTATCGATTTGGGCATCAGAGTGCATGAAGACCAAATAGACCGTTTCCAATGGTATGACGAATATACCATGGATAACGGTGTGATGAACCTTGCCACATCAGGAGTGCATGGGACTGAAAGCAACAGAGTTGAAACAGCAAATGCCATAGCAAGCTACCTGCAATATAAAATAATTATTGGAAAATTTACAACAACTCCAGGTATTCGCTACGAAAACATAGTACAGAAGAGGTTAGATTACGGAAAAGACGATCCTGAAAGAACAGGTTCAGACCTATCGGAAAGAAGCAACAGAGTGGCTGTTTTTATTCCTGGTATTGGTTTTGATTACAGGTTTAGCAAACACCTAAGTAGCTTTGCTGGGGTACACAAGGGCTTTGCTCCTCCTGGCTCAAAAGATGAGTTGGAAGCAGAAGAAAGTATTAGCTATGAATTGGGTACAAGGTATGCAAAAGACGGACTCTCTGGTCAAGCGGTATTATTTTTCAATGATTACACCAACTTGCTTGGTGCTGACCTTGAAGCCACAGGAGGTGGAGGCACCAATGAGCAATTTAATGGCGGAGCAGTAGAGGCAAAGGGCTTGGAGTTTAATATAACATATGATTTACTATATTTCAAAAGTAAAAGTGCATTTAGTTTGCCAATAGGCATTGTATATTCTTATACAGATGCCAAATTCTTGAATGATTTCGATAGCGAGTTTGGTGGCTGGGGCGAAGTGTCTGCGGGCGACCAATTTCCTTACTTGGCAAAGAACCAATTCACAATTTTATTGGGTTTAGAGCATCACAAATTTAGCTTAAGTCTAAGTGGTAAGTACATGGATGAGATGCGTACCAGCCCTGGCCAAGGGGAGATGGCTGACAATGAAAGAACCGACTCCTATTTTGTAATAGATGCCAGTGCAAATTATAATATGTCCAACAATGTAGTACTCTTTGCAAACGCTACTAATTTAAGCGACCAAGTATATTTGGTCGCAAGAAGGCCAGCCGGCCTTCGTTCTGGTATGCCCAGAGCATTTAATGTGGGCTTAAAAGCTCGTTTTTAAATAATAAAGATTTTTTTAAGCGTTGATATTAGTGGGTTTGCGACGGGTGGGTATAATTTTGTTTTGACCAGTGACACAAAAATCATTTATTCTCGTAAATTTGTAGTGGGTAGATAAATGTAATAAAAAAAAGAATATGTCAAATAAAATTAAAACGCTGCTTTTGTTAGCACTGCTGATGCTGGCCGCCGCAGGTTGCCCAGAAGAGAGCGAAGACTTGCTCAATCCCCCATCCTTTCGGGAATCGGTTCGGATTCGCCTTATTAATTTCTCAGATACAGAAAATCGGAATATGACATTCTCCGACAGTGTTAATACTGGAAATGTCGCTTGGGGCAAATCATCGGAAGCTGTCATACCTCCAGATGATTCTGCTTTCGTTCTCCTGTACAAAGGAAATCAAATCCGCTATGAACAAGAGAGAATCTTCTTTTTCTCACGTGAACTCAACTACACTTTTATCTCTTTGCCCTATGTTGGCGACCCAAATAATGAAAAGTCCAGCAATCTTGATTCGTTGATTTATTTTACTGATTCCTCCCTTTTGCCACAGGATTCCGACGACGGTTTTATCAAAGTAGTGAACGCAAATTCGGATACTAATGTGAGATATTCTGTTGTCCTTGGTTGCCCAGCAGGTGATTTGTTTACTCTATCAGACCTTGCATATTCTGAATTTACAAATGCCAAGACCATTCTTTCTGGAGATAACATAAGCATCTCTGTTATTAAAAACGTGAAGTCTGGAGATGACTCCGAAAAAATAATTGTCGGAACATATAATATCGAAAGAATCGACCCACCCACTCAAGAGACTGGGCAATACGCAATTATTATTTCAAATGATGGCCAGGGCGAGCGTGTTTTCTGGCTCAATGAAAGAGATTTTTCTGCCGATGCTCTCAAGGAATTATTTATAGCTCCAGAGTACAAATCATATTTTAGAACTATTAATCTGACAAGCTTTGACGTGAGTTTAAGTGTCAATGGCACTCCTTTAGAAAATAATTTTGCAAAGCATTATATCTCCGATTATAAGGAAGTGACTTCTTGCCTTTCTTCCGAATCAGAAACCTTTACACTCACAAGCCCAAACTCTGGGACTTCAACTGGACAGGATTTCTTTTATCCACCCGATCTCGAGAAAAACTATTCTGTAATTGTCGCTAACTCATTGAACACAGGGCTAGATACTTTAGTTTTCTATCCGCCCGTCTCACGTGATGTACTAAATTCTTTGGAGGAAAACCAGGCGGTGATAAGGGTGGTAAACACAAGCGAACAGCTTCGGGGTATCCAAGTTTCTCTGGGTGCAAATACTTCGAGCGTAAATCTTAATGACCCTCAGCAAGTTGCTCGTAACTACAGCTCAGGCTTTTCAATTGCCAGCAATTTGGGATACCTAAGAATTAGTCCGGCTATCAAAATTAAATCTGGATTAAAACCTGTGAATGTCTTTACTTCAACTCAGCCTGGAAAATATAAGTCTAGCTTTTTGGTGAATCTAGTAGCTGGCAAATCTTATTTGCTAATCACATACACTGATGAGAATGGAAACGAGCAATATGTACTCTCTTCCGATGATGAAGAAATAATTCCACTTCAAAATTTGCCACAAGCGGTAATGTGTGGCTTTGTCAATGCTTTTTCTTTTGAGAAGCAAATTGATTTTGCTCTTTCACTTTCCTCTGGAGAAAATCTAATTGAAGATGCAAATCTCTACTATGAAAATTCCATCTCAACAATAATTCCAGAAGGTGCAAGCTCGATAATTATTGATGGCTCTTCTTATCCATTTGACGCACTTGTTGGAGAAAGGACATTGCTTGTATATTCGGGCAATGAAGCAAGCAAAGAATTACTTACCATCTCCTATAGTCCAATAATTGCCGAGCCCTCTGAGTATATTTGGAGATTTTTGAATGCTTCGGAATCTGGTGGGGAAATAAAGATTCGCTTCTCAGATGGTGATGTTGATGATAATGGAAATGCAATTTTTAATGGCATTGATGATTTAGGCTTGTTGGAGTATGGTGAATT
>JAJRPT010000040.1 GCA_024280675.1 Bacteroidota bacterium | reverse complement strand
TACTTTGTAGAATCCCCAATGAGCTGGGGCGTAATTTGATTGCATCTCGATTGTGCCACTGAAGTCATTTTTGCTGGATGCAAAGTCTTCAACTTCGGCAAACGCCAATCCACGATTATAATAAAGTGAAAAATCAGTCGAATCAAGACCGATTGCAAGATTATAGAGCTCAATCGCTTTTTCATTCTCACCACTTGTCACCAAACAATTTGCCGTCTTAATAACAAATTTATTATAGAAACTAGATTTGTAGCCAATGGCTTCTTGGCCGTATTTAATTACATTTTGGCAATCGGAAAGTGCCCAATAACAATCAATCAAGCCATTTAGTGCTGAAATGCTAGACGGACTTAGCTCCAAGGCTTCTTCAAATTTATTTATCGCATAGCCATATCTTTTGTTATTCTTAGCCTCCACTCCTGTCATTAGTAATCTATTAGCTTTTTTTGTTGGCGGGGTTGGTGTTCGCTCTGGCGGAGAGATTTTAAGTCCACCGCAGGATGAAAACAGCAAAGCAAAAGACAATAACACACACAGTTGGATTATTTTATTCATTGACACTCTGTAATTAATATTATACTTTTTAATTACCCCGTCAAATTTCATGCCACCACAATGTGGTCGCAGTGTGGTCGCAGTGTGGTCACAGTGTGGTCACAATAGAACATCAAGATGTAAACACTTAGCACTATTTCCTGTTTCTCACCCGAAAGATAATAAAGCCAAAAGCAAGCAACACCACTCCAATCATGGCAATAGACATTGGCACACGTTCCGACTCAAACTCATCCCAAACAAGCACCTCGTCCAAATTCTTAGGGTTGTATGCTATGAACATTTCTTTTTTCTGGCGGGTGGAAAGCAGTGGTGTTCTGTCAGCAAATGTGCGAGATTCACCGCCTATGGTCTCAAAGCCAATGACTGGTATTCTCTTATTGTCTTTGGTATCAATATATTTTATAATATAGCCACGGGTCATTTCCTTATGTTCAAATTTAATCTTTGCATCTTGGTATATCATAACTGACCAGATGAGCAAAGCCACACCTAGGGCGAACATGAACTTATCAACACCGTAGGTCTTGTTGTTTACGTTAATTATACTCATCTTGCTAATCTTTCAATAATAAATTATTCTAAATTTTCTAGTTCTAATTTTAATTTCTTTGTCAGACCAGCCGCTACTAAATCATAGGAGTGATCAATTAATTCTTTGAAAAGTGTATCGGAGACATCGCCTTCTGATTCGACTGTATTCCAGTGTTTTTTGTTCATGTGCCAACCGGGAATAATCTGGTGGAATAATTCACGAAGTTCGGCGGCTCGCTCTTTTTCACATTTCAGATTGACGCTCAGAGGAATATCCTCAATTCCAGTGAGTGCGAACATTTTGCCCATTACTTTATAGACTAATGTCTTGTTGTCAAAGGGGAAATCTTCTTCCGCACCTTTTTTCGACATGCAGTATTGTTGTAGCTCTTGGAGATTCATTTTGATTGCTTTATATTTTTTCAGGGATGCCTAGCTTATAAGAACTTAGATTTAATAGCCATAGGATTTGAGATAGATGTCACTATCACGCCAACCTGAGCGAACTTTCACAAAAAGCTCCAAATAAACAGGCATTTGCAAATGATTTTCAATCTCTTGTCGTGCCGATTGCCCGAGTCTTTTAATAGCTCGCCCGTCTTTTCCAATTAGTATTATCTTCTGAGACTTGCTCTCAACTATAATGTCTGCAGAAATATACCACTTCCCTGTTTCTCTTTCAGAAAACTCAGTAATGTGGGCTTCGGTCGAATAGGGTAGCTCTTTTTGGAACTGTTTAAAAATTTGCTCACGTATTTTTTCTGATACGAAAAATCGTTCGGATTGAGTTGAAATTTGCTCCGGATCGTAAAGGAATGGTCCTTTGGGCAGATAATCTTTGACAGACTCTATGACTGATTCAATATTGTCTTGGTTTAGTGCAGAACATGGGATAATGTCTGAGAAGACTGAGGTTTGCGAGATTTCTGAAAGAAAAGGAAGAACATCTTTTCGCTGCCGTAGAGTATCAATTTTATTGAGAAGAAGTATTTTCGGGCCATCAAAACTTTTTATCGTCTCCCGGAAATCATCTGAGAAATATTCATTAATGTCTGTTATTTTCTCAAGGTCTGCAACCACAATCAGAACATCGGCATCGGCAAGCGAAGTGGAGACATATTCCATCATTTTTTTCTGCATCTCGTACCTAGCATTTATAAGCCCTGGTGTATCTAGGAAAATAAATTGAGAGTCCGAATCTGTGTAAATGCCGAGAACATTTTTCCTGGTTGTTTGTGGTTTTTTGGTTACAATCGAGAGTTTTATTTGCATTATTGCATTTAGCAATGTTGATTTCCCAGCATTAGGGCGACCAATAATTGCAATAAATCCACATCGTGTAGCAACAGGAGGATGGCTAATATTGTCACCTTCGTTCATTGCTCAGACTTATTTTTTTGGGTGTAAGCCTTGAGTATTGAATATGGGAGAATAATGCAATAACCAAGGACAAGAAGTGCTGGAGCTAGTGAAATTGCCATTGGATTTTGCCAAGCACCATCTGGAGTTGCATATTCTTCGCCAAGTCCAGTGAGCATGAATAAATATCCCAACAAAATCACACCCAGCCCAATTGCAATCAACTTATAATTTTGCTTGTTCAGTGGATAATCCCAAATTACTTTTGGAGTATTTGTTTTTTTTACACTTGCCGTAATTGATTTCTTTATCTTTTTTGCCATTTTTGTAAACTGATTAATGTGACGAAAACAAATTTAATAAATTTTTTTGTTAAAAATATTTTTATACCAGCTCTTCTCCATGCATGGACGTTCAACCAGCAAATAAAATATTGAAGAAATCAGCATCACACAGATTATTAAAATTATTAAATAAATCGAAATATTGATAAATGAATATTCAGAAAATTGAAATTTTACGAGTGGAATTCCAATCGTTCGAATGATTGGATAGTGCAGAAGGTAAATGGAATAACACATCCCGCCAATATTTGTGATTATTCTCCACGATAAAAATTTCAAAGCTCCAACAAAAAGTACGTAATAATATAAAAGAAAAATTGCACCTAATTTAATTAAACTTTCAAATAATGTTTGATCTCTGTGCATAAAAGCATCTTTTGGTGATATAAAAATGACGCAAAGTAAAAACAAACAAATTGTAATGTCATATTTTCTCTTTTTCAACAATGTAGATTTTGAAACATATAAATCCACAAGTAAAAATCCAAGCAGGAAATATTCTAAGTAAGAAATTAAACTGATGAATTTAAATGTGTAATATATATCTGTTGCCGAAAATAATATGATTAGCCCCAAGAGAGTTAATCTTCTGAATTTTGCTGACTTAATGGCAAATAAATATGCTAGAATTGGTGCGAGAATATAAAACTGAACCTCGACCTCCAAGCTCCAAGCGACACTGTTCAAAAGAGGAAATTTTTCAAAAATATAATTATGGGAATAAAACAAGGATGACAAATAACTAGACATCCCCAAATCAAAGGAATATTTAGGTACGACAAAAACATATGCGAAAAACATTATTGTCATGACTATTATGTAAGGAGGTTCAAGACGTGTGAGTCTTCTCAGAAAATATTTCTTAAGGCTTACACTCTCCTCATCCAGCAAATGATGTTTTGCAAATGGAAGCCCAAGAATAAAACCACTCAGAACAAAAAATAATGGAACTCCAACTGCACCTTTTTGCGTAATATATCTTAGAGCTGAATAATCAATATTATCTGAATATTGATTTAAATCAAATATTTCCAGATATTCACCTAGGTGAAAGAATATCACCACTGAAATTGCAATAAATCTTAATCCATCAATCTCTGGGATGAAATTTCCAGATGAGGTAATTCTTTTAAAATTTAGATTTTTAATATTCATTTGAGAAAAAAAAAGAAATTCATGCTCAGGGTGACCAGTCTTCTAATCTTTTTTGCCATTTTTGTATTCTAGAAAATAAACAAAAGCAATTTAATAATTATTTACCGAATATAATTTATTCCGATAAATAAAAAGAGAATCTTTGGTATGAATGAAAAAGAGAATAAAATGAACGGGAAACTTTATGTAATATCAACTCCCATTGGCAACCCTGACGATATTACTCTTCGGGCTATGAATCTTTTGAAGCTCTCCGACGCGGTTGTTTGCGAGGAAATTAAAGAGGGTGCAAAACTCATGCGTCATCTGAATTTGGACAAAGAGCTGATTGAATACAACGAACATTCCGACCACATGGACATCCTCGACATAGTTCTGGCAATGGCAGACGGCAAGAAATATGCCTTGATTTCAGATTGCGGTACTCCACTGCTTGCCGACCCAGGGCTGGACCTTGTCAGGAATTGTATTTCTCAGAACATAGAAGTTGAAGTTGCCCCAGGTGCTTCGAGCGTTCTGACAGCACTTGTTCGCTCTGGTTTTGAAACTAAAGAATTTACCTTTGCTGGATTTTTAGGGCGAAGCGATTCGGAGCGTAAGAATAAGTTAAAAAAATTATCCAAAGAGAATCGCACTATTATTTTGCTTGAGACGCCTTACCGTTTGCGAGTTTTCTTGGAGTCTGCAAAAGATGTGTTGGCAAATCGTCGTGCCTACATTGGTTTCAATCTCACTCATGCCTATGAGTGGCATTCCTATGGGACTTTTGCCGAACTTTTTCAGAAATATAAAGACAAGAACATAAAGGCTGAGTTTGTTGTTGTTTTTGAGGGATCTAGCTTTGATTTTTCAAAAGAAAAAAGCTTTGACCGTGAACAATCTAATAATTTTAGACATTCGGGCAATTATAGACCAAGATATGGAAGCAGTTCTGGTGAGAACAGAAGAGGAGGGCGATAGGTACTGAAATTAGATTTATTTGTTTAATGAATATGTCTTTATTATATTTGTAGTCGTATTAATTTACGCTTAGTGCTTATGAAAATGTAAGGAGAGGTGGCAGAGTGGCTGAATGCACCGGTTTGCTAAACCGACGTAGTGATAACAATCGCTACCGGGGGTTCGAATCCCCCCCCCTCCGCTTGATGAAATCTAAAAACCCTATGAACACAGTTTCATAGGGTTTTTCTTATTTATATGTACACGCATTTTCTTTAATTCTCTATACTTAATTACACCTTATTTAATATATTTTAAAAGATGATCTTGTATTATAATTTTATTTTTGTAACTAAATGCGTGTATTTGTGTTACTAGTGATAAGGATTTAATTGGAAGCATGGAGG
>JAJRPT010000039.1 GCA_024280675.1 Bacteroidota bacterium | reverse complement strand
TTTGCAAAAAGTATTTCAGATTCTGTTTCCAGTTCGTCGTAGCCTGTGAATTCTGTCACGAAGTCAAATTTTGATTCAGAGGCTTCGGAATGTGTGACTTTGGAGGCTGCACGGGAGCGGTCTTTTTGCTCTTTCATCAGCTCGTTAAATTTTGTTTCATCTACAGAAAATCCACGCTCTCGTCCAATGAGTGCGGTCAAATCAAGCGGGAATCCAAATGAATCATAAAGCAAAAAAGCATCCGTACCAGATATAATTTTATTGGTATCCGAGTTAGCCAAAGCTTTTGAAATAATCACATCGAGCCGCTCAAGTCCAATTTCCAATGTTTTCAAAAATGACTCTTCCTCGCCTTTAATTATTTTGCAGACAATGCCGTATTGCTTTTCAATCTCTGGGAATATGTCTGAAAATTGATTTTTGAGAACACCCACAAGTTTGTAAATCACAGGATCTTTTAATCCAAGATTACGCGCAAAGCGGAGACCACGTCTGAGGACACGACGAATCACATATCCACGTCCGTCGCCAGAAGGCAATGCACCATCGGCAATCGAAAATGCAACCATCCGAACGTGATCTGAAATCACCCTCATCGCAATATCGTCAGCCTCATTTTCGCCATAAGTTTTCTCAGAAAGCTCTGCAATTTTGTTAATCAACGGCATAAAAATATCTGTGTCATAATTGGAACTTTTGTTTTGTAAAACTCTCACAATTCTCTCAAGTCCCATTCCCGTGTCGATATGCTTTGCCCTAAGATCTTCGAGCGAGCCGTCTGCCTTTCGGTTGGACTGAATGAAAACTAAATTCCAAATTTCAATCACATCTGGGTGATCTTCATTGACGAGTGATTTTCCCGATTTGTTCGATGTCCCGTCATAATGAATTTCTGAGCATGGCCCACATGGACCGACCGGGCCCATTTCCCAGAAATTATCCTTTGCTCCGCACCGAATTATTTGGTCTAAAGGGACATGCTTAGCCCAGAGCTCGCACGCCTCATCGTCAGTCTCAAAAACAGTGATGAATAATCTGTCCTTGTCCAACTTCCAAACGTCCGTGAGCAATTCCCAAGCCCAAGCAATGGCTTCTTTTTTGTAATAATCGCCAAGACTCCAGTTTCCTAGCATCTCAAAAAATGTGTGGTGGTAAGTGTCCACTCCAACTTCTTCCAAATCATTATGCTTGCCCGAGACACGGACGCATTTCTGTGTATCTGCTGCACGTTTATAATCCCGTGAACCCGCGCCCAAGAAAACATCTGCAAACTGGTTCATTCCCGCATTTGTGAACATGAGTGCTTTGTCTCCATGTGGGATTACGGGTGCCGATTGTACGATTTGATGTTCTTTGCTTTTGAAAAAATCTAGGAATTCTTGGCGTATTTGTTTTGATGTCATTTTTATTTCAGTTTAATATTTTATTAAAGTATCTATTTTACAAAATTAACAATTTGTGGTGTATTGGACAATTCTATGAAATAAATTCAAGGATGCCCTAATTTATGGTGATATGGTTTGGTGTCGGCTTTCAATTTAGTAAACTTTATTAGGAGGCAGTGCTTGGTTTTTGGCAAACACTTATACGGGAAACCAACCAAGAAAATATTTAGTTCACACTATTCCCACGATAAAATCGTTATCATTTCATAAATTGCACTTTGTGTAAGAAATTAATTTTATAATAATATAATAAAAAAAGGAATGAATATGTCTGTTTTAATTGGAAAGAAAGCGCCCACTTTCACAGCCGACGCAATAATTGACGGCGGAAAAGATGCTGTTATCAAGCTAAGTGATTATCTTGGAAAAGAAGAGATTGTACTTTTTTTCTACCCAAAAGATTTTACTTATGTTTGCCCGACCGAGCTTTATGCTTTTCAGGAGCGACTTTCAGATTTCGAGTCACGTGGGGTAAAAGTTTTTGGAATATCTACCGACACGGCCGAAACCCACTGGGCTTGGCTCAATACACCTAAGAACAATGGTGGCATACAAGGAATCACATATCCGTTAATTGCTGATGTGGACAAGACAATTTCGATGAAATATGGTGTTCTTGGCGGAGATTTCTTCTATAATGACAAAGATGAACTGGCTTTTGAAGGTGATGCGATTGCTTTCCGTGGCACATTTTTTATTGACAAGGAAGGAATTGTTCGTCACCAATATGTGAATTTCTTCCCACTTGGGCGAAACATTGATGACACTTTGCGAATTGTCGATGCTTGGCAGCATTTCCAAGAATTTGGTGAAGTCTGCCCAGCAAACTGGAGCAAAGGCGATGATGCAATGAAAGACAATCACGAAAGTGTAGCCGATTATCTTTCGAAACACTGACACTTCGTGTCTTTGAAGGTAGTTGATTGATTATAATTTATTTTTGTATCCGTAAAAATAAATTGCTAGTTCCATACAATTAAGCAGGACTTTTCTTAAATCAGCAAGAATCGTTCTGCTTTTTGTATTATTACTTTAAATTTATTCCTGATCCAAAATGCACAGAAACCCAACACTTTTTATTTGCGGATGGAAAACACTTATTCGATAATATAATGCAAACTTATTCCAAAGCCAAGCCCACGCCAAATTTTGCCCTCTGGATTGTGGTCTGCGAAACTGTCTCCTGGCCACTTGTCTGAGATTTGGTAGTTAAACCCCAGTTTTACACCCACAGAAATCACATCCAAATAATATCTTTCTACACCTATCCCAATACCAAAATTCCAGATGTCATTCTTTTGAGAGGTCGTGTTTTTGACCGGTAGACCGTTGTCAATTGTCTCATAATAATCTTTTTTGCTTAGCCACCAGCGGGAAATACCAGCTAGGAAAAAGAGCCTGTACTTACGCTCAATGTAAAAGTTTCTCTGTAACTCTAGCCCAAGATTGAAATATTTATCGACTTTGTGTGGCGGTTCCTCTCCGCTTTGCCATGGGAAACCCGCCACTTGAATGTGGAATTTATTGCCCAAGTAGGAATTAAAGCTGATTCCTGTGCCGCCGGTATTGCTCACCGCCAGACCAACTTGATGTTTTGCTTGAGACAGAAGGGACGGACTCAAGCAAACAATTAATATTATAAATAGTGATTTATACATCACTCAAATTAACAATAATCTGGCTTAGCACTGCACCTCTTGGTTTTGTTATTTTTTTGAGTGTATTGATTCACATCTAAGATTTCCACCAGAGCTTGTGATTTTGGTGAAGCCTCCATGCTTCCAATTAAATCCTTATCACTAGTAACACAAATACACGCATTTAGTTACAAAAATAAAATTATAATACAAGATCATCTTTTAAAAAAATTAACACAGTATCGCTATTTTTTGGAACATCTCAATCTCCCATTATTTTGGTTAAAAAAGGCGAAGACTTCTCGTTATCTAAACTGATGAAATATATATTTTGTTTATTTGCGTTTTGCATATCAATTTCATTTGACCCGCTATTTAAAAATTGATTTGCATCAAATATTTGTTTGCCGTCTAATCCATAAATTGAGATTTTATAATTATCTGAATCTCCATTATTGATAATATTCAATACATTATTTTTAATGCTTAGCACAAATGGAATGTTTTTCTTCTCATCACCTGAAGCACTTACTCTTGTAGTAGAGCGGTAAACTGCGTACCCATTTCCTATAGGATTTCTTTCGGGTGTATCTCTTGTGGTTTTTGTAATCCAAAGTCTATCTGTGTAAGGGTTATAATAGAAAGATGATATCGGATTTAGATAGGAATCATTCTGATATATTAGCTCCCACGAATCTCCTTTGTCAAATGACTGAAAGTACATTTGATTATATTTCGTATAATCTTCAGAAAAATTAATTAAAGAGATGATATGATGATTTTTCTTTAAAGGATTATTATATTAATAATTGAATGGTACATCATAAGCAAATATAAATTCATGGAGGTCATTTTTTTTAAGATATTCACCATTCTCAACTTCATAATTTTCACCTAAAACATTTTCTACAAGATCAACTGTATCTAATTCCTTAGTCTTCATATTGTAATTAATATATCCAAGACCATCATCATCCCATTTTGTGAGTTCATATTCTCCCTTAAAACCGATAGTTCTTAAATCTTGTCTCTTATAAAGGTATTGAGAAAGCTTTGCAAACTTTATGTCTGTTGAATCTAGAAAATACACTTCTTTCCCTTCTTCTAAGTCATAAATGAAGAATTCTGTAGGATATATAATAGATTGAATATAACTATATTTTACAAGTAATAAGTTTGGATTAGTGACGTTGCTTGCGTATTGTATGTTCTTTCTATCATTATTGAATGCACTCTCAGAAAAAATTA
>JAJRPT010000038.1 GCA_024280675.1 Bacteroidota bacterium | reverse complement strand
GCAATATAATCACTTATAAGAAAAATGAACAAATCTTCATAATCCAAACACACTTCGTGTGGCTGAAATTTGTTTAGTTCCTATTTTCATAAGATTGCAACCTCAGCCTGATTCTTCGGCAATAGAGCCGTAAGTCTCGAATATTCAATCACTTGCGAGAATATTGAACAAATCTTCATAATATAAACCCCACAACTGTGGGTTAGAGTCGTAAGCCACTGCAATTTCAACCACTTATGAGATTAATGAACAAATCTTCATAATTCAAAAGCCACAATGTAGCACACACATTGTGTGGCTCAACTTTGGCCAAGCATATGCAATCGTAAGTCATTGCAATATGGTCACTTATGAGAATAATGAACAATTCTTCATAATTCAAAACCACAATGTGACCATGAATGTGACCGACTGCGGGTTGGAGCTGTAAGTCACAATAACCCAATCACTTATGAGATTAATGAACAAATCTTCATAATTCAAAAGCCACAATGTAGCACACACATTGTGTGGCTCAACTTTGGCCAAGCATATGCAATCGTAAGTCACTGCAATATAGCCACTTATGAGAATAATGAACAAATCTTCATAATCCAAACACACCTCGTGTGGCTGAAATTTGTTTAGTTCCTATTTTCATAAGATTGCAACCTCAGCCTGATTCTTCGGCAATAGAGCTGTAAGCCTCGACATTTCAATCACTTATGAGAAATATGAACAAATTTTCATAATTCCAAGACCACAATGTGGCCACGAATACGGCCGACTGTGGGTTGGAGCTGTAAGTCACAATAACCCAATTACTTATGAGATTAATGAACAAATCTTCATGATTCAAAAGCCACAATGTGACCACGAAGAGTGGCTTCTTGAATTTCATTTTCATTTCCTAAAAATTACGTAGGGCATATTCTGGTGAGAATGTCGGAATTATGCTCGAATTCTTCGCTTATCTGCTCTGATTTGCTCTCCGAATTAAGTGAAAATGTCTCGATGTTGTAGTCGAAATTATCGACATCTTCTTCCAGCTTTTGCAAATCTTCATCCAGAGATTTGGCACTTGAATCGCTCAGGGATTTGGCGATTTCTTTCTCAAAAAATAGCTCAAAACGAGTGGTAATTTGTTCATATAAATTCACCATCTTTAAAACTTTCCACAATCGTGAAACATGCTCGTCGCTCGTCGCATCGGCTGTCATAGTCAGGTTCTTAGCCTTGTCAGGAATGTAACAATCAATGTACTCTGAGAAGTTTTTCATCTTGAATTGAATGGACCGGTAAAGGTTTTTTGCGGTCACTATTCTTACCTTTTTCAGGCCCTTGAGTTCGCCTTCTAATTTTCGCATCTCGAGTTGGAAGTGGTAAAGATCGCTCGCCTGGACACGTTTTTTCCAGTCATGTTTTTTGGAAATCTTGTAGAGGTGGCGTGAGCTGATTCCGAATTCTTGAGCCACCATGCCAACAGTCCGAATGTCGCCAAAAAGATGGTATGCGGAAAAATATTTGAACTCTAAATCTGATTCGGATTTGTGCTGTTTCCAAATTGCACTCGTCTTATTTGCGGGTTTTGTGGATATTTCCATGTTTTATTCCTAGGGTTTGTGAAAATAAAACAATTTAAAAAAAGTGGATGCAAACATAAAGAAAAGCATTTGAAAATGGTTTGAGGAATATAATGGGCAAACTTTAAAAACACACGAAGTGTGATTGAAATTTGTGTAGTTCCTATTTTCATAAGATTGCAACCTCAGCCTGATTCTTCGGCAATAGAGTCGTAAGTCACGTTATATCAATCACTTATGAGAAGTATGAACAATCCTTCATAATATAAACCCCACAACTGTGGGTTAGAGTCGTAAGCCACTGTAATATAACCACTTATGAGAATAATGAATAAATCTTCATAATCCAAACACACCTCGTGTGACACACACTTCGTGTGGCTGAAATTTGTTTAGTTCCTATTTTCATAAGATTGCAACCTCAGCCTGATTCTTCGACAATAGAGCCGTAAGTCTCGACATTTCAATCACTTATGAGAAAATAAAACTAATCATCCTCTGTGAATTTTTTATAATAAACACCTAGGGCAAAAGCGGAAAATAATCCAATCAAAACAAATGGCAACCAAACTAGCCAAGGGTCGAATGTATTCCAGAGAAACTGATTCAATCCAGCAGGCGAGAGCGAAAGTCTGCCACCGAGCGAGACGAGAATATCATTTCCAGAATAGACACCAAAATGAGTATTATAATAGCCAAGTGCAAGATTTGAGCGATCCCCAAAATATTCATACAAGTAGCCCCCGAGCAGTGCCGAGACCGAATACCCAATACCATAAGACAGGTACATGAGGCTAATAAATGTGGATTTTTGTCCATGCGGGGCCATTGTCGCAAATATTTCATTGAATTTTGTACGCGTAATCATCTCCCCCATTGTGTAAAACACAAATCCCAGCAAGAGCAAATAAATCCCAGCCGTAGCACCAGCCAACAAACATCCCACAGACACCAATGTCATCCCCACTTGCAACACTCGTATCTTATTGAATTTACTGGAGATAGTCGTGATAAAATTAATTAATAAAATCACTAAAATTGGATTGAGCAAGAAAATATAGAGATAATTTATTTGCCTACCTCGAGGGAAATCTTCCCACATGAACTCTGGCAAAAGGCTAGTAATAGCTGAGGAATCAGTGGCTGAGGAATCAGTCCAATCATAAATAAAATTTGGCAATGTCTCATAGAACTGCATATAAATCATCGTAAAGCCGCTCATAATCAGCACCAAATACAATATTTCTGGCTTTTGAATTAGTTGGAATAAAGTGGGTAAAGCATTTTTATTTTTCTCAATTACTGGCACATCTTTTTTCAACAAGCCAATGAAGGCAAAGCCCAGGAGCATAATTAACGAAGGAGCAAAGAACACCCAAGCCCAAGAAATCCCCTTTAAATAATCAGCAAAAAATGTTGCAACAAGGACTGCAACATTTATCACAAAAATAAAATACCCCCATCCCTTTGCTTTTTTATTTTGATTTTCTTTGTCTAATTCCAGAGCAATCCACCCCTCCAGACTTGGCTTAAAAATCCCGGAGCCAATCCCAAGAAGCAGTACGCCAAAGAGAAATGAATAAAATTCATTGGACATTCCAATTATAAAATAGCCCAAAGCAAGAAGCAAATGTGCCAGAACAAGCGAGCGTTTCCGGCCGAACCTGTCGGCAAATGAGCCGCTTAGGACGGCTGTCAGGTTCTGAGAAAGTGCCCAAGCAAAAAGCAATATTCCTTTTGAGACATGCCCCCAAGCCAGCCCCCCCTCAACTTCATTTTGCCCAACATAGACGGGCACTAAAATCTCAACAATCCAAAGTGCTGACTGGAAAACGTACTGCAGAGCCAAAAGGGATGAAAAGTTGTTTGTCATTTTTTTATGGCAAAGCTAATACTATTTTTTCAAGATTCCAGGTAATTATATCATAATAGCGAGTGTTCAAGGAATCACCCCAGACATTTATCTCAAAGCTTTTGACTTTTCGGTGGCGTGCAAAAAAGTCTGCCGAAGCACTATTTAGCTGAGTGTTATAATAAAACAAATCCTGGGAACTAATATCAAATTCCTCCAAGACCGAAGCCTCAAGCGGGGCAAAGCCAGTAAAAGAGTTAGACAAAAAACTACCACCCAAAAGACCATAACGTGCCGAAAAATATGCCAAAGTATTGACATCTCCCCAGAGTGGCAATCGTCTCCGGCTTTTGAGCTTCGACTCAATCATGCGGTCAAGCAAAGAGAGTCGCATGTCAAATGAGGCAAGATTGCTTTGATATTTAGCCAAATTTTCCCTATCATAGAAAGAAAGCGTGTCAGCAATTATCTTTGCAATTTTGCTTGTCAGCATGGGATTCATCCAGAAGTATTCTATTATCTTAGAATCTGAATCTAGCAAAACATCATCTTGTGGGATAAGCTCACTAAGGTTAATTTTACGAGGAGACGGCAAATCCAAAACCCAAGGCGAGATGGAGTCGGAGAGATAAAAAACAAGCGATGCCTTGCCAGACAAAAGAATATCATCTCTTGAGATTTGGTAATT
>JAJRPT010000037.1 GCA_024280675.1 Bacteroidota bacterium | reverse complement strand
GTTGCAAAGCTCCGGACGGAGCGACCCAAAAAAGATGTCACTCAGCATTTAAAACTCACACTGTGAGCCACTCACCCCCTGGGCTACCCCCGTCGCAAAGCTCCGGACGGAGCGACTCAAAAAAGATGTCACTCAGCATTTAAAACCCGCAATGCGGGTTAGTTTTCGATAATTTTGAATTCTACTCGGCGGTTTTGTTTTCGTCCAGATTTAGTGTTGTTTGATTTGATCGGCTTTGATTCCCCAAAACCTTCGTATTGTAATTGCTTAGGAGTTGCACCTAGTTGTATTAAATAATCTGTTACGGCTTTGCCTCTATTTTCTGACAAGGTTTGATTGTTCTCATCTGATCCGACATTATCGGTGTGCCCTTCAATTTTTGCAATGATATTAACATTCTCTTGCAATATCTGAGATATTCTTGCAAGTTCGCCGTAGGAATCAGGCATTATTTCAAAACTGCTCATCTCAAAGAATAAATTATTTAGCAGGATTTTATTGCCAGAAATAAGAGGAATAAGACTTAAATCCTTTATAAATTTTGAGCTAGTGTCGCTTTTGCCAATCGTGATATTTTCGCTTACGCCCATAAATCCACGAGCACTAGCACGAAAGGCATAAACGCCGTATTTTGGTAATATAAACTCATATCCCCCAGTTTCAGAATTAGATTTTACACGGCCAATTTCCTTTCCGCTACTCAGATCTTCATACACAATTTCGGCCGATATAAACTCCCCCGATATTTTATCTTGTACTCTACCAGAAAAAGTAAAAACCCTTTGCGGGCGTAATTTGTTTGGCATCTTGAATCGGAAAATATCGGTTGTGTTATACTCCGAACGCTTCGACACAAGATAGGCATACTCGCCTTGGGACTGAAGCGAAAGCCCACCCTCCCAAGCGTGTGAATTTATTGGAACACCCAAATTTACTGGCTTTGTCCAATTATGCCAATCATGGGCTTCTTCTGAGTGATTGTCTGAGGACTCGTTGGAGGAGATTCTCTTCGACATGAAAATATCGGTAGACCCGTAACCAGGGTGACCATAAGACACAAAATAAAGCGTTTGCATATCTGCTGCCAGAAATGGGTAATGCTCGCCGTCGGCAGTGTTTATCATCCCTCCAAGATTAATCGGAGAGGAATAACTAGAATCTTTTTGCAAGAAACTTACAAAGAGATCATTTCCACCAAAACCACTACTAAGCTCTGCATCGATAAGCAAAGTCCGTCCATCACCTGCCAGAAAAAAAGAAGAAAACTCACCAAGTATTTCTAAATTATCAATCTTTAGAGGTCTAGGCTTAGTCCAACCGTCGCTGGTTTTTTCGGTAATTGCAATCCCGGACTTGCTCCCATCATAAGAATTTGCCACAATTAACTGATTCTCACCCGGAAGAACAGAAATAACATAATTTGGATATTCATTATTAAGGCTCTTTGGCAGAAGGCGTGCAGTTTTCCATTCGCCCCACTTGTCCAGCTCCGAAAACCAAATATCTGAATGCTCTTTGCTGAAACCAACATTTCCTGGATGTGATGTTCGGACAAAATACAAACTATTTCCACTTGGCGAAATGACGGGCAGTCGCTCCGAAAAATCCGAGTTGATCTTCTGTCCAAGTCGCTCAAGGGTTACTTCTTCGTATCCCTTTTGTGTATTAATTTTCGGGACAAATAAACTATCTTCATCAGATATTCCCACAGCATCGATTGAGTTAAAGCCTTTGACCGCAGAGCTTTGCAAGAATATTTTTACTGAGACAATCTCCTTAATTTCCTCATCTAAATTTATTTGCAAGAGTCGCTTGGGCGAGTTGGTGGGAATGGCAACTTTGTCATAGACTCTGTATTTTTTCCCATACCTGTCAAAGAGAAACACCCGCGCCACTGCCCCAGGATTTTGAATTTCGGCAATTATTACACTTCTGCCATCGACTGGGGTTTTAAATCCAAGATGCAAATATTCTGTAATATCATCTGGTTTTTTGGATGACCAAGATGCTTTCGGGTCGGTGCATCCAGAGGGAAAATAGTTAGGGGTACCCAGTGATTGTTTTGCCGAATATTCCTTTTCCCCAAATTGAGATGAATAGGAAATCACGGTGTCTGCCCAGAAAACCTCTGCATTTGCCAATAAAGCACTGGAAATAAAAATAAATATTGAAATAGCCACATTCATAAATTCAAAATAAGAAAAAGCATTTAATCTAGGCAATGGGGCTAGGACAACTCTTCGGATAATGTTTTCTCTAGCTTTCTGCAAAGTGATTCAAATTTGATGAAAATGTTCAACATATTTTCAAATTCTTTGATTTTTTCATCTGGAGTCATTGGCTCATTTTCATTTTTCTGCTGCTCCTCTTTTTCTTGAAGGTTGAGCAGGTATTCTGCCATTTGAGATTGCAAAATACCATACATTTTCAAAATATTCTCAACTTTCTGCTTGTTAAGTCCAAGAGGTAAGCGGTTCATTTGCCTAGAAGTATCGGCAAGTGTTTTCTTCATTTGCTGTGTAGCATTGTGTTTTGGTGATTGACTAGTCAGGGGTTGCTTGCTAGATTTTTTGAGTGCTTTCTTCCGCATGTTTTTCTTCATAACCTATTCCTTATTTATTTTGTAACAATTAATTTATCACAAATTAAAATGGAGCTACGCACAAATAAAGAAAATGCTTTTTAAATAGTTTTCAAAATATATAAATAATAAATAGTTTTTATATATTTTATAAAGTGTATTTCGTAAACCATTGAACGCAATGGTATTACAGAATAATAATCTGAGATATAAATTAAAATTAACACAAATAACCTGAACATTTTCTGCTCAGGTTTTAAATAAAATAAAAATCTAACAAGCATTAGTTAGAAATTCAGAAGTCTCACAAGCTCGGTGTAGACTTTCTCCGCACTCGGCAACACTTCTGCCTCATAATTGCCCACATTGTGGGTGGCCCACACGTGGGTTAGAAATTCAGAAGTCTCACAAGCTCGGTGTAGACTTTCTCCGCACTCGGCAACACTTCTGCCTCATAATTGGGATGATATGGAATGTGCGAATCTTTTGCTGTCAGACGGCGAACCGGCGCGTCAAGATCAGTGAAACATTCCGATGCGATAAATGCCATAATCTCGCTGGAAACCGAAACTGTCATCGTGTCTTCGTGCAGTATGAAGGCTCGACCGGTTTTCTTCACAGACTCGGCAACGGCTTCTTTATCCCAAGGGACTATTGTGCGTAAGTCTATGATTTCAACAGTCTTATTCATTTCTTTTTCTAATTTCTTCACTGCATCGGCAGCAAGTTTTACGCCCATTCCGTAAGTAATTATCGTCACATCCTCACCTTCTTTGAAAATTCTAGCCTTGCCAAATGGCACTAGGTAATTCTCATCCGGCTCGATGGTCGATGCAAATGGAAGTCGATACATCCCCTTATGCTCGCAAAAAAGCACAGGATCTTGCAATCTGCAAGCAGTCTTAATCAAGCCCTTTGCGTCCATTGCGTTGGACGGATAGGCAATCAGAATACCAGGAATGTGCGCAAATATGGATTCGATATTTTGGCTATGACAAAGTCCGCCATGGATGTAACCGCCGACTGCAACACGAGTTACAACAGCAGAAGAATATCCTCCATTGGAGCGGTAACGCATTGTCGCAATCTCATTTTTGTATTGCATAAAGGCTGGCCAGATATAATCTCCAAACTGTATCTCTACAACTGGTTTATACCCGCTAACGCTCATTCCAAAGGCAACCCCAGCGATTGAGGCTTCGGCAAGTGGCGAATTGAACACTCGCTCCCGGCCAAACTCATCGCTCAAACCACGAGTGGCAGTGAATACTCCACCTTTTGGATCTGCAACATCTTCTCCAAAAACAACAATCTTTTCATTCAATCTCATTTCCTCACGCAAACCGTGATTGATGGCATCGACGAGTACAATTTTATCACCAGTGCTTGGGTCAGATTCGGCATAAGGCAAATCACGGGTGGAAAGATTGGCAAATACTTCTTTTGTTGCATTCTCAGCTTTGGGATCTGCTTGGGACCAAGCCCAGTCTGCTGCTTCGTCGATTTGAGTTTTAATTTCCTTTTTTAATTTATCAATCTCTTTTTCTGTTGCAATTTTATTTGACAATATGTGTTCGATGAGTTTTTTCAAGGGATCACGTTCATTTGCACCTTTTTCAAGATCTGCCTTGTCTCTGTATTTTCTCTGGTCGTCACTTGATGAATGCGGAAGTAATCTTTCGGTATCCGCATGAAGAAGGACTGGACCTTTCCCGGCTCTAATGTAGGCTATCGCCTCTTTGACAATCTTGAATGACTCGACATAATCTGTTCCATCTACCCTTAGCCTAAGAAGGTTTTCATAGCCCACAAACATATCGGACGCATCACCACCCATCGTCTGCTGGTCACGTTTTACCGAAATTGCCCATCTATTATCTTGAACACAAAACAAAACTCCCAGCCTGTCTTTGTTTGCCCAATTCACTGCTTCGTAGAACTCACCTTGAGAAATAGTCCCGTCGCCCGATGCTGTATAAACTACTTCATTGGTTCCATTTTTCTTATTGGCAAGTGCAGTCCCGGTTGCCGAAAGAAACTGGGTCCCAGTTGGAGAAGAGTGCGTTGGAATATTATGAGCCGGGTTTCCGTAATGACAAGGCATCTGCCGACCACCTGTTGCTGGGCAATCCTCTTTGGCAAATGCTGAGAGGAAATATTCTCTGGCAGTCATTCCTTTTGCATAAGAAAGAGCCATATCACGATAATATCCCCATGCCCAATCACGCTCTTGGAGTTGAAGACCAATCGCAGTTTGAATTGCCTCGTGACCTGAGACTCCAATGTGGAAAAATGATTTGCCCTGCTTTACTAAAATCAAATGTTTATCATCGGTAAAACGAGATGTCATCATAACTCTGAGTGCTGAGAACAGTTCTTTTTTATTTAATTTCACACTTGTTTTTCTGGGTCTGCCTCTTTTCCCAGCTTTTTTATTCAATGTCTTAGCCATATTCTTATCTTTCTTTTATTGTAGATTTATAAAGTTACAAAAATACGACTATTTTAGTTATTTCCCAATTCTGTGAACTGTTTATCATAATCTTTGTTGAAAGTCACATTGTGGGTCACAATTGTGACCTGTTAAATTTAGCTACACAAATTGTTTATAACAAAAAAGCTGACCCATTTCTGAATCAGCTTTTAAATCATGTCATTTTTCTAGTATTTAGTTATAGGCTCGTTGCAAGAACCAATGCCACAACTGACATCAACTTAATCAAAATATTGATCGATGGTCCAGACGTATCTTTAAACGGATCACCAACCGTATCGCCAGTGACTGCCGCCTTGTGAGCCTCGCTTCCTTTTTCAAATCTTACGCCGTCGATTGTAACGCCTTCTTCAATCATTTTCTTTGCGTTGTCCCAGGCACCACCCGCATTTGATTGGAAAATTGCCATAAGCACACCCGTCACAGTCACTCCAGCAAGCAAGCCACCAAGAGCTTCAGCTCCAAACAAAAATCCAACAGCCACAGGTGTAGCAATCGCAAGAAGCCCCGGCAACATCATTTCTTTAATCGAAGCATTGGTTGAAATCTCAACGCATTTAGCATATTCGGCAGCACCTTCGGCAGCGTCATAAATTGCTTTGTCGGCCTCTGACCATTTTGATTTATCGTGCCCTTTTGTTTTCATCACATTGAGTGCCGCCTTCAATGCTGGAATTTCAGCAAATTGACGACGAACTTCCTGTATCATTGCCATTGCAGCACGGCCTACCGCATTCATCGAAAGTGCAGAAAATACAAAAGGCAACATACCACCAACAAATAATCCAGCCATTACTGTAGGATTTGCAATGTTTATCGTATCAAGATCAGCCTGTTGCATAAATGCAGCAAAGAGTGCAAGGGCCGTAAGTGCTGCCGAACCAATGGCAAAGCCTTTGCCAATAGCAGCGGTTGTATTTCCAACAGCGTCTAGTTTGTCAGTGCGTTTACGAACCTCAGCCGGAAGCTCGGCCATCTCGGCAATACCGCCAGCATTGTCAGATATTGGACCATAAGCATCGACTGCAAGTTGAATTCCAGTAGTCGAAAGCATCCCAACGGCGGCAATCGCAATCCCATAAAGTCCAGAAAATTCGTAAGATACCATAATTGCTGCGGCAATCAAAAGAATTGGAATAGCCGTAGACATCATCCCAACGCCCAGCCCAGCAATTATATTTGTTGCAGGGCCGGTCACCGATTGTTTCACAATAGAAAGGACTGGACCAGTCCCAGTTCCGGTATAATGCTCGGTCACTTTTCCAATTAGCACACCAGCCAAAAGACCAGCAACGGTTGCGATGAATGTTCCATTTGAAGTGTAATCAGTTCCATTGAAGCTCCAAGTCTGGGGCAGCATCCATCCGATGATGAAATATGTAATAACGAGCATTAGCCCAGCCGCTCCAAATTCACCAATATTGAGTGCTGTTTGTGGCTCACCGCCTTCTTTTACTCTTACAAAAAATGTCCCAATGATTGAAATAATTATTCCAACTGCAGCCAATACCAAAGGAAGAATTACTGCCGAAAGACCACCCATTGGAGTTCCAGCAAATTCTGAAACCGAAAAGAATGCAGCACCCAAAACCATAGTTCCGATAATTGAACCCACGTATGATTCAAATAAATCGGCACCCATGCCGGCAACATCTCCAACATTATCTCCAACATTGTCTGCAATAGTTGCAGGGTTGAGCGGGTGATCTTCTGGGATACCAGCCTCGACCTTGCCGACTAAATCTGCACCAACATCTGCTGCTTTTGTGTAAATTCCTCCTCCAACACGTGCAAAAAGTGCAATCGAAGATGCTCCAAAAGAAAATCCAGTCACAATCGTAATCACACGATTGACCGCATCTTCGGACTCCATCCCAAACATGTTTGAGTAAATCAAGAATAGTCCAGAAAGTCCTATGACTCCAAGACCAACAACGCCCATGCCCATTACCGAACCACCAGTAAACGCAACTTCCAAGGCCTTGTTAAGACTAGAAATTGCAGCATTGGTCGTGCGAACATTTGCCTTTGTTGCCACTTTCATTCCAATATAGCCAGCAAGTGCCGAACACATTGCCCCAATTACAAAAGAAACCGCAACCAGCCACGACGAAGCCTCACCACGAGTAGATCCCTGCCACGCCAGAAGTACGGCGACTGCAATTACAAAAATGCCGAGGACTTTGTACTCTGCCCTCAGAAATGCCATCGCTCCATCTTGGATGAATTTTGCAATATTTTGCATTTTCTCGTTCCCCGCATCTTGTCTTTGGACCCATGAGGATTTGACAAATGTGAAGATTAGGGCGATTACACCCGCTACCGGTATCAGATATACCATTGCATCCATTTAGAATACCCACTTAATAATTTAACAATTAATTTACTTTATTCGCCAGACACACTTCGTGTGTTTGAAACTAGAAACTCCCAGACACACTCAAATGATTCGGTACTTTCGCACCGCTTCCACTCATAAGTTTGGCCGGGAGTTTTAATTTGTTTACTTTTTGCAAAAGAACAATCCACCAAAATAAGTATAAATTAATTAATATTAAAAAAGTGTTATAAAAAACCTCTACTTAATAAAAAGTAGAGGAATTTTCTTGATGATTTTAAATTTAAAAGCCACAAGAGGACATTCAAAATAATTAAATAGATTTCGGAGCACCGTTCATAATTTCTTCATTTGCTCCCGCTTCGAACTTCTTGAAATTATTCACAAAAGCGTTTGCTAGCTCGTTTGCTTTTTTGTCATAGCCGGGTTTGTCAGACCAAGTGTTGCGTGGGTTGAGCAATTCAGTCGGCACGTTCGGGCATTCTTTGGGCATCGAAAGTCCAAATACTGGGTGGCTTTCATATTCCACATCGGAAAGCTCACCATTTAGCGCCGCAGTTATCAAAGAACGAGTCAGTGGCAAGCTCATGCGGTGACCAGTGCCATAAGCTCCACCAGTCCAACCAGTGTTTACAAGCCAAACTTTAGCTCCAGTCTTTTGCATTTTCGCCGAAAGCATCTCAGCATATTTTGCTGGATGTAGCAACATGAAAGGAGCACCAAAGCATGCAGAAAATGCGATCACTGGCTCATTTATCCCGTCTTCTGTTCCGGCAACCTTTGCCGTGTATCCAGAGATGAAATGATATGCAGCTTGCCCAGGTGTGAGTCGTGATATTGGTGGCAATACACCAAAAGCATCTGCTGTCAGAAAGAAAATATTCTCTGGTTCGGCACCATTTGAGGGGATTGCAATGTTTTGGATGTGGTAGATTGGGTAGCTCACACGTGTGTTTTCTGTGATTTCACTTTTTTCGTATTCCACATTTCCGTCCGAATCAAATGTGACATTCTCAAGCAATGCACCAGGGCGGATTGCGCGGAAAATGTCTGGCTCTTTTTCTTCTGATAGATCAATCACTTTGGCGTAGCATCCGCCCTCGAAATTGAATATTGCGTTTTCTGACAAACCATGCTCATCGTCACCAATTAATTTCCTATTTGGGTCGGCCGAAAGAGTCGTCTTCCCTGTTCCAGAAAGTCCGAAGAAAAGCGAAGTATCGCCCCTCAGCCCAATATTGGCAGAGCAGTGCATTGACAGTACATTTCTTTGGTGTGGCAGTATATAATTGAGGGCTGAGAAGATTCCTTTCTTTATCTCGCCAGTGTATCCAGTTCCTCCAATGAGTGCAATTTTCCTTGTGAAATTTAGTATTGCAAAATTAGATTGACGTGTACCGTCCCTCCCAGGATTGGCCATAAATGAAGGAGCACAAATAACTGTCCATTCGGGATTGTTTGTCTTTAGCTCCCCGGCAGAAGGTCGCAAAAACATATTGTGGGCAAAAAGCGATGACCAAGGAAATTCGGTCACAACTCGCAAATTCATGCGGTAATCGTCGTGATCACAAACCGAAGCGTCACGGACATAAACGTCTTTCCCGCAGAGATGAGCGACTACTTTGTCATATAGTTTATCGAATTTATCGCTATCAAATTCAATATTAGAAGTTCCCCACCAGACTGAATCTTCGGTCTCAGAATCCCGAACAATGAAACGATCTTTGGGAGAGCGACCTGTGAATTTGCCAGTATTTACCGAAAGTGCACCGTTTACCGCCCGAATACCCATCCCCTTGTCCACTGTGATTTGAGAAAGCTCGTCTGGAGTCAAGTTCCAATATTCGTTTGCATCTTTTATGCCCAAATATTCGAGGCTTATCCCCTCTGGTTTGATATTGTATGCCATGAGAAAAACAACCTTTATTTTCTGTGTTGAAATATAAGTTACAAATTTAGCACTTTTTTTGAGCTGGTCTAAGAAATCACGAAAAATAATTAGCCCAAATACCTTTTGTGGAAAAGTGGCAACAGTTTGCCCAAATCCACAAGGCATATCGTGGTGGAAATATTTTTAGAAAATTAAATTCACTGTAAAAATAATTCTATTTCTCCCCAGTATAAGTTTGGGTTTTTGTCTTGTAATCCATTATGTGTGCCGCCTACAATAGTTATCATTTTCTTTTTACCAGTGTATTTGTCAAATATCTTCTTGCCCATTTTATAGGGTACCACTCCGTCTTCATCTCCATGGATAATTAATATTTTTGATTTTAACTTATTAATTTTACCTAAAGAATTATAGGCGTCACCAACTAAAAATTCTAAAAAACTCATTCCCATTGCAGATGCCATTTCTTTTCCACTTGTAACTGTCCTATCTTACCATAAAGACGCTCTTTCTCCTTCTCTGAATCAGAACTTGATACCCTTAGATTTGGACTACCAAATACAGAATCTGCTTTATCTAAAAACTGCTTCTTCCAAATAG
>JAJRPT010000036.1 GCA_024280675.1 Bacteroidota bacterium | reverse complement strand
TAATCATATTCAATGAAAGTATCATTTTATAATCTTGGTTGCAAAGTAAATCTTGCAGACATCTCACGCATTGGCAAACAGTTCGAAGAGGCGGGTCACGACATTGTAGATTTTGAGCAGGAATCTGATGTCATTCTCATAAACACTTGCACGGTCACCCACCGAGCTGATGCCGATTGCAAGAAGATTGTCCGCCGTGCCCTCAGGCAATCTCCAAATGCTTACGTGGGCGTTGTTGGTTGTTTTGCACAACTTTCACCAGGTGAAATAATTAAGATTGACGGAGTAGATGGAGTTTTTGGGCAAAATGAAAAATTCCACATCCCAGAACTTATTACCGATTTTAAAAAGCAGGATGAAGCCATGGTTTTGGTTGGCGACTTGAAAGACATTCCCTTTCATACCTCCGCCGTTTCTGACAATGTGGGAAAGACTCGTGCCGTCTTTAAAATCCAAGATGGGTGTGAATATAATTGTTCTTTTTGTACCATTCCAATGGCTCGTGGTGGATTTCGTTCAATAGATTTTGCCGAAATTGAAAGTGAAATCAAAAACTTTAGCGACTCTGGATTTGGAGAAGTAATTCTATCTGGTGTCAATCTGGGAGAATATAAATCAATAAATGGAGAAAACCTCACCCATGTTGTGAGATTCTTAGACAAGTTAAATTACCCGATAAGGTATAGAATATCATCGATAGAGCCAAATCTACTGAAGCCAGAAATATTAGATATTATTGAAAAGTCAGACAAATTCACGCCTCATTTCCACATTCCGCTCCAAAGCGGATCGGGAGAAATTCTCAGAAAAATGAAAAGACGTTACAGAATAAAAAATTATCAAAAGCTAATTCTGAACATAAAAGAACGTATGCCGGATGCTTGCATTGGTGCCGATATTATCACAGGTTTTCCGGGTGAGACTGCTGGTCATTTTGAGACAACGCTTAATTTGATCAAGTCACTGCCCATCTCGTACCTGCATGTTTTTACATATTCTGAGCGGAAAGGAACGCCCGCCGCCTCGCTTGAGGGTTCAGTGCCGCGTGACATTAGAAAAGAAAGAACTAAATCTCTTAGAAAGCTCTCTGGCAATAAACTCGAAGTATTCTACCGCTCACAAATTGGGAAAATCAAAACCGTCATCCCAGAGTCTTACTCAAAAGAATCTGGTGAGTGGCGGGGCTGGACTGAAAATTATGTAAATACAAGTTTCTCTGCAAATAAAAATATTCCGCCGGATCCAATCAAAATAAAATTATTAGAATATAAGGGTGGAAAACTTATCTCAGAATTAATCTGAACTCAGTAACGTTCGAGCGAAAAAGTCTCGCCAAGATATAGTTTGCGGACTTCTTTATTGTTGGCAATTTCCTCTGCAGTTCCAGAAATGAATATTTTCCCGTCAATCAATATATTAGCCCTGTCGGTGATTGACAGTGTCTCGTGAACATTGTGATCGGTTATTAGCACTCCAATGTTTTGCTTTTTGAGACTCACTATTATTTGCATAATCTCTTCGACGGCAAGTGGGTCGATTCCGGCAAATGGTTCGTCAAGCAGAACAAATTTCGGGTCAGTTGCCAAAGATCTGGCAATTTCACACCGCCTCCGCTCACCACCCGAGAGCGTGTATCCTTTTGATTTTCTGATGTGGGTAATGGACAACTTCTCGAGCAGTTCCTCTGTTTTTTCTTTTCTTTGGACTCGTGAGATAGACTGCATTTCCAGAATTGCTTTGATATTATTTTCAACCGTGAGCTTTCGGAATATGGATGGCTCTTGAGGCAAATAGGCAATTCCCATTCGAGCGCGTTTGTACATTGCTTTTGATGTAATATCTTTGTCGTCGAGAAAAACATTGCCACCATTTGGTCTTACCATCCCCACAATCATATAAAAGCTGGTCGTCTTCCCCGCACCATTTGGACCCAGTAGCCCCACAACCTCGCCCTGGGAGACATCAATCGACACTCCTTTGACAACGGTACGCTTACCGTATTTTTTTACAAGACCTAAGGCTGATAATTTACTAATTTGTGACAATATTTATTTCTACCTTCGTCTTGGTGGTGGGATTAGAATCATTTTTTTCTTTAAAAATTTATCTCCACGCAATATAAGAAATTCGAGGCGGTCTCCCACAAAATGATCATTAATTTCAATTAGAAAATCCTCTTGGTCAGAAATCTTATTCTCATCAATTTCCACTATGAAATCACCTGGCTCAAGCCCCGCAATGTCGGCTGGTGATCTTTTATTAATCCCGAAAATGATTACACCATCCCGCCCAGAAATACCAAGTTGGTGGGAGAGTTGCTCGTCTAGATCTCGAACTTCAAGCCCAGTGTAATAATCTCTTCTGAGTTCTTTTCCTAGCTTTAATCTCTCAACTATATTATTTATCCTAGAAACCGGGATAGAAAAGCCAATTCCTATCGACCCCACCCCGCCCTGGGAATTTGCAGTTGAGTAGATTATCGTGTTCATCCCAATCAACTCGCCCAGAGCATTGACAAGAGGACCACCTGAGTTACCAGAACTGATTGCGGCATCTGTTTGAATCATATCGCGATAAACTTGCAAACCGCCCTCGCCCTTTTGCACAAAATTAACACCAGTATTCGACACAACACCCACCGTAACAGTTGGCTTTGCATTATTGTCAAAGAGTCCAAATGGGTTGCCAAGGGCGATTGCCCACTCGCCAATTATCGCATCGTCGCTGCTAAATTTTAGATAGGGCAAGTCCTCTGCCTCAATCTTGAGCAATGCAATGTCAGATCTGAAGTCGGAACCAATAATTTTAGCATCATATTTTCTGCCACCAAGCATTGTGACAACTATCTTTGAGGCACGGCCGGCCACGTGATGATTGGTCAGAATGTAGCCGTCACTTGAGATGATAAAGCCAGAGCCTAAGCCCTTGACCTCATACTCTTTTACTCGTTTACGTTTTTGGTATCTACGGAAAAACCTCGAGAACAAATCATTTCC
>JAJRPT010000035.1 GCA_024280675.1 Bacteroidota bacterium | reverse complement strand
ATGCTTGTTGCAATACATCGGTGTCCACGTCATAGTCTTCATTAATTAATTCACCCGATATTTCATCGACTGAATAATCATTTTTTACTCCAGATTCAATTATTGTTTTAATTGCATCTTCGATTCCCTCTAAGGCTTTTTCAGCTTCAACTAGGTCTACACCGCCAGAAGCCGCCGCCGCTTTCTCTTTTATAATTTGCTTAATATCTTCGGTGTCCACTACTTCGTAGACATAGACAGAGCCAAATCTATAATTTTTGTATTTAGCAAGAATCTCTCTCACCTCATCATTTTGCTGAGCTTGTAGTCCAAGCACCGAACCCGCAATCACAAAGCCAAGCAATAGAATAATTAATTTCTTCATTTTTATATAAACCCTTAATATTTAATTTTCTTATTCATCCCAAAATTCTTCTTCGGTCTCTACTTGTTTCCTAACAGGCACAGTAATTGATTTGGAGATTGGTTTAGACACAGTGCCGTTTAGTGGATTGGTTGCAACTGCCGTAATTTTAATCTTGACTGTTCCCCTGATACGCCCGTCTTCATCAGGCTCACCAACGAGGTCGAAGCTAAGTTTGAAATTTTCTCCGTTTACTTGAACTTTTGGCTTTCCTGCCTTTTTATATCCCTTAACATTTACTTTCTCAATTTCAGCAGTGATAACAACGTCAGACTTTTGGCTTTCGTCACTTCCACCAATCTTAGCACGCGTGAACCCAAGACCTGAAACTAAGACCTTCAATCTTTCGTCTCCTGCGACATCAACTTGGTTTCGTCCAGTTTGAATTTTAGGAGATCCTTGTTTGATATCGACTGTTTCTTCTGGGAAGACATCCACTTCGTTTCCAGAAATCGGATCAGTCCATACTATTCTGAGCGACGCTGTTTTAGCATCTGCAAAGAAAACTAAATTGTCTTTACGCTCGGCCGTAAAACCTGGTGTCAAGCCACGATCCTGAGCGTCAGCATCGGTTCTGAAATAATATCCAAATTGCTCAGGCAAGATATTACGTCCAGATGGTGGAATAAAGTTAAACATCAAGTTATTACCATACCGGGCTAATGCTTTTAATTTATTGTGCATTTTCTTAACGCCTTTTTCGATAAGTGCAGGGTAGATGGTCAGCACCGCAATAGAATCGTCTTGTTTGTTCATCAGCTTATGTGAAAGTTTGACAAGATAGCGACGTGGAATACCATTTTCTCCAGCCATCAACTGACGGTCGAGCTTGCCATAATAATCTTTTGAGCCACCACTAATTGTCTGTGTTTCATCGACAGAGGTGAAAATAACATTTGCAACAGGTTGTCCACTCACTCCTTCAACTTCGTTAAACACCTCTCCTTTGAGTGTGTTTTGCCCTTCTCTGTAAGGAGCGATTGAGAAACGGAAGTTTACATCACCTTCGTCAAAATGGTGCATTTCGGAATTCACCGCAATGATAGGATCGGCAATAGGTGGTTTTGGAGTAAGCACACGAATGTCATATACTATAGAGCTAGAGTTTTGCGGGAAATAGACTGATTTACCAGGCGTTAGAAGTCTAACAATATAGCCATAGAGCTGTATACTATTGGCAATACTTAGGAAGTTCTCTTCGTCCTCTTCTTTGGCGAGCAGAAGACTTGCCTCTATCGCTTCGTCAAATTTTTCGGTACCGCCATCTTCACTCATAAGCAATTGTTGAGAAGGCAACTTGAAGTGGTCAAATTCAATTTCTAGCTTAGCCCTTACTTTGTCTAGTTCATAAACTTTTAGCTGGACTGTTCCGATATTTACGGTTGCGTCGTGACTGATTTCTTCGATATTTGCTTCGGCACGAAGCCCAAGGATACGATTAGTTCTCGAATATATTCTTAGTTTATACCAACCTGATTTGGCAGGTGGTTCAAATTCGAGCACAAAAGCACGTTTGAGCAGTGACTCTTCATCGCCAGTTGTACCGGCTCTGGCCTTCATTGTCTCTTCGACTGAATAAACAAAAATCGAATCTTCATCAATTTCTCTAGGTGCATAATTTCCGCCAATAACCAATGGTTTATTGTAAGTCGGGTGCATAGGGTCATGGTCGGCATTTTCTTTGCTTACATTCTCAAAAGATTTATCGCTATCCATTTTGAGCTTTCTCAACCCTACAAATTCCCATTTTTCTCCACCTTCTGTAAAAATCTTCTCGCCCGCTTTCATTTCAGAAAAATCCCAACCTTGCCCCTTTATATATTTATCATTTGGGAACTCAGGGGAGGTGTCTGGGTCTTGGTTATCCGAGAAGAAGATTTGGTATTCGATTTCTTCGACATTGGCTAGTTTAACTAACTTATTTAACCTTTGGAGATATTCTTTATTTTCCTCATTTTCTTTTTGCTTGGCACTCACCGCAACGTCAGTTACTCCAACTTCGATAATGTAGCGGCGATTAGATTTTACATCTGCACCAATCACTTCTTTTAGATTCACTCCAGCTGGAGGGATAGTTATCTCATCTTGAGGTCTAGTGTTTATCCCCTCGGTACCACCACCTGCTTGAAGTTGCGAAAGAATAGATTCGACAATCTTCATCGCTTCTTTTTGCTTTTTGTGTAAATGTTCTTCCGCTTCGTCACGTTCGACGATTATAATTAGTAACTCTAGCACCACAGCTAGATAAAGAACGAAGTATACTTTCCCTGCGGAATTTGACATAATGAGTCCTCAATGTTTGGTTTCTGTATTAAAAAACAATTATCTCTCAAGGGATAATCTTACAAAGATAAGGTAGAAAAACACTTATACAAATATAAGTGCCAAAATTTATAACTTTTTATTCAAAAATTTTAATTAATTATTTCCCAATCTACAATTTTTTGAATATAAATTATAAACAATTCTAATTATTTGTAATTTGTGTAAATATTTTCTGACTGTAGCTTAACTTTTTTATCAATCTTTATGGATTAGAAATAACTCACACCAGTAAACACATTAACATCAAAAGTGTTTCAAAATATTTATAACTTTTTTTATTTACAATGGATATACTTATCATTGGTGCCGGTGACATTGGCACCCAACTTGCCAAACGCCTGTCTTTTGAACGTCACAATATCTCTATGATAGAGTCCGATGCTTCAAAAGCAGAGTACGCACGTGAGCATTTGGATGTAATTGTCCACATCGGCTCGGCTACAAGTTTTACTCTCTTAAAACAAGCTGGGCTTGAAACAGCAGAAGTAGTTGCCGCCCTCTCAAACTCGGACGAGGTGAATATCCTAGTTTGTCGAATTGCCAAGAAGCTCGGTATAAAGACCACAATAGCTCGTGTTCGCAATCCTGAGCTACTCGGTTCCGATTATGCACTATCAAAAGAAGAGATGGGCATAGATTTTATGATACACCCAGAGCAAGAAGCCGCAAGAGCAATACTACGACTCATCCGCCAATCAAATGCAACTGATATAATCGAATTTGAGGACGGCAAAATTGAACTTATGGGACTCCGAATAGACCGTAACTCTCCCTTCATCCACACACAATTAATGGAACTCCCACAAAAATTTGGCAAACTGCACTTCACCATTGTCGCAATCAAGCGAGGTCAATTCACCATCATCCCAAGGGGAAGTGATATTTTCATGCCGGGGGATCAACTCTTTATTATATTTCGGAAGAAGAATTTAAAAAAAGTTCACGAAACATTTGGGATGAAAAGTGCACAGATAAAAAATATTATGATACTTGGTGGCGGGATGATAGCAAATTTCTTGTGTGAGGGAATTGAAAGGGGAGTAAATGTTAAAATTATTGAATCTGATATGAGAAAGGCTCAAGCAATTTCGGAGCGTTATGAACATGTCTTGGTTATTCAAGGCGATGGCTCAAATATTGATTTGCTTAATTTCGAGGGTGTGACCGATATGGACGAGTTCATTGCAATAACGGGGGATGACGAGACTAATATTATAACAAGTCTGCTAGCCAAGCATCTTGCTGTGCCACGCACTATAACTCTTGTGAGGAAAAATGAATACCTTCCACTTACCCCGACCATTGGAATGGACGCAGTTGTATCCAAGCAACAGATGACAGTAAATGCAATTCAAAATTTTATTCGCCGAAAGGATGTAGCCTTGTACGCAGAGATTCCTGGTGTGGATGCCGAAATAATTGAGTTCATTGCCAAGAAAGGCTCGAAAATCATCAAGAAACCTTTGTCGCATATTTCTTTTCCAGAGAAAGCAATAGTTGGAGCGGTATTAAAAGACGGCAACGATCTTGTGGTACCAAAGGGCGATACTCAAATTGAGGCAGGCGATAAGGTGATAGTATTTTCATTGCCAAGTGCAATCCGAAATGTAGAAAAATTATTTAGCTAGTATCAGCCCACAAAGGCATTTCAAAAAATACTGCCGTGCCATGCCCCAGCTCCGACTCAATCCATACACTCCCACCATGAGAGCCGGCAAACTGCTTGACCAACAACAGCCCTAAGCCATTTCCCCTCTCATCATTTATCCCTGGTGTTGATTGTACCTCCGATATATTAAACAGTTTTTTTAGATTTTTTGGAGAAATGCCAATACCGTTATCTTTTACAGAGATTAATACTTTCTTCTCATCAGATGGATTCGCTTTGAGTAAAATAGTGCCACCAGGCGGCGTGAATTTCATTGCATTGGAGAGGATGTTTCGCAGTATGCTTGATAGCATATCGGCATCTGCAAACACTTCAATATCACTCGATATTTCATTTTTGATCTCTATCTTTTTATTTACAAGAAATGAAGTTAGTAGCTGAGAGTTCTCGCCAGCAGAAGCAAAGAGATTGATTCTTTGTGGTTTAAAAGGCAACTGATTCCTGTTTGCAAGCGACCAGCTCAGTAGATTCTCGAGCAAAGTAGACACAGCAGATGAACTCTTGAGCAAATCTGCAATTATTTCACGAAGCTCTTCTTGGCTACAATGCTCGGCTTCTCTGTACATTAGCTCAAAAAGTTGTCGCTGGGAGTGTATCGGGTTTCTCAAATCGTGTGAGAGAATGTTTAGGAACAAATCTTTCTCCTTTCCTATTTTCTCAAGCTCTGCATTGGCCTTGACAGTTAGTTCATTAGCCTTAGTCAGTTCAATATTTGCAAGTCTTTTTGTTTCGCTTTGCCTGTAGAACATAAAAAAAGCAATTACTGAGAAAATGATTACCGAACTGGTTATGTATTGAAAAATTGTGTTCTTGTGTTTTAAGTGTTTATTTTCAATTAAGTTGCTCATGTTACTCAAATCAGAGCTGATTTGCAAATCTTTAACTCTTAGAGATTTAGACGACAAACTATCTTTAAGCCGTGAATATTGAAGCAGTAAATTGTAGGCATCCTTGTGTTTACCCTTTGCTTCGAGTAACTTTATTTTTATAAATAATGCTTCGAGTTTCAGTCCTGTGTATGATCTTTCCTCAGATAATTTATATGCTTTGGTGGAGATTTCCTCTGCTTCTTGGAATGATTTTTCTTTTAGTAAGAATTTAGAATATGAGTTCAGTGTGTAGACTAATTTAATCCCATCCCCAATGGAGTCAAATATTTTTATTGCTTTTTCATAGTAGACCGTGGCTGAGTCATTGATTTGATAAATTTGGTAAGTTCTAGCAATTTTCTCAAATATTTGTGCATTCTTTTCTTTTGCTGCTGGGTCGCCCTTTACCATTTTTTTTGAGTACTGATAATAATGCAAAGCAGAATCTAGGGAAATCTTGTTCTCTGAAAAATAATTTCCCAAGTGAAGGTTAATCTTCCATTCCCAATAGTAATTTCCACTACCATTGCAATAGAGCAAGGCTTCGTTAAGGTAGAAAAAAGTGCTGTCTTGCATATCTCTGCTACTGTAACAATGGGAAGTGTTCAAATAAGCATTTATCATTGGGTAATAATCAGTGTCATCTCCTTCTAGATTCTTCAATCCAAAATCTATACTTTTCAGATAATAATTTGTTGCCAAATCAATATTTCCAAGATTGAGGTAAACATAGGCAATATCACAATAACCAAAAGAAACCGCACCTAATTCTTCTAATTCAAGGTTAATATTCACAGACTCTTTGTAATTATCCAAAGCCAAAGCAAATAAAGATTTGTCAAAATAAATATTGCCGATTTTATTATGGAGAAACTCCTTATCTTTTTTCAGACCATGCCCCTTGGCAATCTCAAGAGACGAGTGCAACATTTCCAATGCCACGTCTGGCTTTTCTTTCCTAAGTGACAGAAATATTTCTTCATGCTGCCTAAAGTCGCCTTCGGAGAAAGATTTTTGTTGTAGAGTTTGCTTAAATTTTTCTAAACTTTCGTTTGACAAAGCAAAAGGGCTTGCAAGAACAAGCATTAACAATATGTAAAGCATTTGTTTCAAGAATAATATTGTCTCAAAAGTAAAAATGAATAAAAAGTAATATTTACAAAGTATGAAAAATAATTATCAAGAACAAAAAATATGATAATATATTCATATTTTTGCACTGATGAATTTTAAACGAAAAACAATAGCGGCTCTTGCCACTGCTCCAGGCGTTTCTGGTATGGCAGTTGTACGCATTTCGGGCGAATCGGCTTTTTCTATTATCGACAAATGTTTTGCGGGAAAGAAAAAAATAGCTCAGTGCAAGACTCATACGATTCATTATGGTTTGTTCAAAGATGGTGAAACAATTATCGACACAGTGACCGTCTCAGTATTCAAATCTCCTACCTCTTACACAGGCGAAGATGTAATCGAAATTGGATGCCACGGCGGCAACATAGTTGCTTTTGAAATACTTTCTGTGCTTTACCAGATTGGGGCAGATATACCCGAACCAGGAGAATTTACCCGTCGTGCATTTCTCAACGGAAAACTAGATCTTGGGCAAGTCGAGGCGGTTTCTGATATAATTCACGCAAGTTCTCGCAGCGGGGCATTGACTTCGGCACGCCAGCTACATGGCAATTTCACAAAAAGATTGAAGAAACTAAGAGAAGATTTACTCACATCTGCTGGTCTGTTGGAGCTTGAGCTTGATTTTTCGGAAGAAGATTTAGAGCTGGTTGAAAAAAGTGAAATAAGAAACAAAATGCTTAAATCAATTGCTTTTTGCTCTGAATTAATACAATCATATCAGGGTTCTAATATTTTGCGAAATGGGTTTCATGTGGCGATAGTTGGTCTGCCAAATTCTGGCAAATCTACATTGTTTAATATTTTACTCGGGAAAGAGCGGGCTATAGTTTCAGGACAAGCAGGTACCACACGAGATTATCTGGAAGAATTTATCATAATGGATTCCGTTTCGGTGAAGTTACTCGACACCGCAGGGCTAAGAGATACCGAAGATGAGATTGAGTTGCAGGGAATAAAGATGGTAGAATCTGTTCTTGAGCAAGCCGATATGATTATCTTATTAAATGATTTGACCAACAGGACTAATGATATTGGCAAATTGTACAAAGACCTGAGCAGTAAATATTTCAATGTGGTGTGGGTAAATAATAAATGCGATTTGTCTATCCCTCTTGATTCAGAACATTTGACAATATCAGCAAAAACTGGTATTGGGATTGAGGAGTTAAAGCAAGGGATTATCAGGAGTGCCACAGAATCAACGAGTAGAGTGTCGGACGTACTTATTAATATTCGTCATAAGATGCTTTTGGAATCTGCTGTGAGTTCTCTCGGGCTTGCAATCAAATCAATAGACGAGCATTTTGAGAATGAAATTATTTCCATTGATTTAATGCGAGCCGTTAAAATCATTGGCGAAATTACGGGTGAGTCCTACTCAGAAGAGGTAATCAATAAAATATTCTCTGGCTTCTGTATCGGAAAGTGACACTTCGTGTCTTTTGAAAATCAAAGGCTCAGAAACTTGGTCAGTGGATGCTAAGAGCTAGAATTACCGAAAGTAATCAAGACAATTTTAACTCTGAGAAATTTGATATGTTACTCGAAATACTTAGTGAAGACACGGCTTGAGTATTGTAAAATTAGACAAGGAAATACTTCTAACATTAAGATTATTGGTAGGAAAGTAATGATAAATATTTAATTTGACTTATGATAAACGATACACTTCTAATAAAAATAAAAAATAATGCCCAAACAAGAAATAAACAAGTATTACAACACGCTCGAAAAGATTATTAGATTTGGTGGAAGCAGAAATGAAACAAGCGTTAGAACCGCTTTTATTGAACTAATTAATAGTTATGCTGACTCTCATAATCTTTTGTTAGTTACCGAGCTTGCTGTCAAAAGTACATTAAGTGATAAAAAAGTCTATCCAGATGGCATATTAAAAAATGAACTCAGGCTGGATCATGGCTATTGGGAGT
>JAJRPT010000034.1 GCA_024280675.1 Bacteroidota bacterium | reverse complement strand
GACACGGCGGAGGTATCCACTTCGAGGGCAGGCGAAATAAAAAGTGAAATAGCCGACGGCAAAGCGTGGGTTGTTTTCATGGGTCATGGTGCCTACGATAAATTTGATGTAGACGGTTGGCAAGAAGAAAAACTCAACAACAAAGGACGCACGGGAATACTTACAACTGTTTCCTGCACAACAGGAGCTTTTGCTGAGTCTTTTAGTGAAAATTCAAGAAACGAAGCTTATATACTTTTTCCTGAGACTGGCTTTGTGGCAGCCACTGGTTCGACAAGTCTTGGTGAGGTTGGCATCGAAATAGGTATGTTCAGACGTTATTTAACACTTCTTCAGGAGTATCCTCAGATGTCAATCGGCTTTCTGCTGAACTATTCTAAGAATTTTAGTACCTCAGGCGATGGGGTAAATAGAATAATGCAATACCAACTAATTGGCGACCCAATGATTGGCTTTCCTTTTGCATACCAGAGCGACCTCTATTTTGACGAGACTTCATTTGAGATACAAGCCCTAGATGATAAAAATGAAATATTAGACGAAGAAGATTCAATGGCTCAGGTATCAATCGATATTAACAATATTGGCTATAGTTTGGATGGAAATGTGGACATTACAAGTTTGCATATTTTTAATGGTGATTCAACCCTAAGCTCCCAGACATTCACTGGTTTTTGTCTAAACTATAATTACTCCCAAGAAATAGATATAAATGCTAAGGTGGGAAAACATAAGTTAATCTTAGAAATCATTTGCGATGATGAATTAAAATCAAATAATATATTTTCTTATGATTTTAATGTATTCTCTTCTGGTTTACTGCCCGTCGATCCTCTCAAGAATTGGAATGTAATCACTAATAACCCAATATTTAGATTCATAAACCCACTCAATAAAAATTTCAATTACACATATTCATTTGAAATAAAAGATGCTGAACTGAACTCAGTTTATCAATCTTCGGAGCGCGAAATAAAAGAGGAAATATCCCATATAGACTGGAAACCAATATTAAATCTCGAAGAAAACAGCCATTACACATTGCTCTATGAGATTAATTCAGATGATCCTGAGTTTAGAAAAAACCTTTACTCATTTAATTTCTCTACATTCCCATCGAGCAAAGATGTTGTCAGAATTGACTTTGATTTAAGTGATGTTTCAAATTATGATGAGTTTAATAATTTCCAATATTCGGAGAAGAACAAGACTTTGGAGATTATAACTGATTCTATTAATGTTGAAATTGTTTCCATCAGAGGAAACTCTGAGACCGACAAATGGGTGACGATGGAAATTGGCGATTCAACCTATTTGGACAATTTTCGCAGAGAAGGTATTTTTGTTGTAACTCTGCCAAAGCTAAAGTCGGGGATTGGCGAACTTCGTCATTATGATGTTTCAAAAACAATAAAAGACCAACAAGGAATCGACCGCACCGACACCTCTATTGTCTATCCAATGGTGAGATTCCTAAGAGACTCTGTCCTGGAGAATGAATATATTTTCATCAGCAACTGTGGCGAGAGTTACTTTTATTTGGATGAGCTAGAGGACAATAGCATGGCACATATCGACTCAATTAAAGCAATTTATAAAACTTTCGGTGGAGTTTTGTCGGATAATATTTCTAGGCTGAACGTCTCTTATGCACTCTTTGGATGGCTGGGTGCCACCCCCGCTCAAGCGGGTGAGAGCTTTAGCTCAAGCGGTGATTCGGCCTCTTTATCTTTGAGAATACCACTCTATAATTCAAGTGCTAATTTACGTACCAAGGAAATTGGTCCTGCAAAAAAATGGAAGAATATAATTATTAAAAGAAATGGAAATAATTCCAGCCTGAGTTCTAATATTTATGAAAGTGGAGACGGTAGTACCCTCAGCACTAATTCTCACAAATTAACCGATACATTAAATATTGAAGATATTGGCAATGTTTGGCTCAGCCTTTCTTTCCTGCTCGAAAAGGAAAATTATTACGACACTCCAAGCATAGAAAAAATATCTGTCGAGTTTTATCCAATGGCAGAGCTTGCCATCGAAAATATTTCTGTCACAGATACTGTACTAAGAGCAGATTCGGCCCATATTTCATTTGATATAAAGAATCTTTCACTCAGGACAAAGCAAGACAATGTAGTTTACAGTGTTGATTTTGTTGATACCGAAGACAAATACTCATCCACTATTCCATCTTTACAGACAAGTGAAAGGGTTGAACTCGACAGCTATGTTGATACTTATTTTCTAAAAGAAGAAAATGAAATTGTTATAGGCGTGCGACTCAAAGAAGATGATGATGGCGAGTTATACAAATTCAATAATTTCTACGAATCTAGTTTATTCACAAGAGAGGATACCACAAAGCCTAGCATACTTGTTTACATGAATGCTTGGTTGGCAAACGATGGTGATTATATAGCCGACTCGGCCGTCGTTGGTGTGGAACTCTATGACAACTCAAGACTTCGAATTGAATCGGTCAGCAATTTCTCACAAATCTACTTCAATGGTCTCATTGATAGAAATTCTGTATCATTTACAAATGATTTTGATTTTTAT
>JAJRPT010000033.1 GCA_024280675.1 Bacteroidota bacterium | reverse complement strand
GGTGTGCAATGGGAGGAGGTAAAAACCATCCTCACAATGTGGACAAAGGTGGCAATTCATAATTTTGAGTAAATGAAAATATAAACCGCAAGTAATTTGTTGTTTATATTTTTTTTTGGATGGAATAACAGATTTGATTTCATAAATTTGCTTTATGGAGTATTTAAAAGAGATAGACCTTTGGCTTTTTCATTTCATCAATTCGGACATGTCTGGAGCGATGACCGATTTTCTGATGCCAATTATCACGAACAAGTACACTTGGTTGCCTGCTTTTATTCTCTTGCTCGTGTATTTATTATGGCGTGGCGGAGTTCGTGGTCGTATTACTTTTATCCTTCTTCTTGTGGGCATTGTTGCATCCGATCAAATCTCTTCCTCATTACTGAAACCTTTCTTCGATCGCCTAAGACCTTGTCATACACTGAGTGAGATTAATTTACTGGTGTCCTGTGGAGTTGGTAAGAGTTTCCCCTCTTCACATTCGGCGAACAGTTTCATGGCAGCAACAATTTTATTTTGGTACAAGAGCTCTTGGGGCAAATATGTTTTTTCAATTGCCGGATTAATCGCAATAAGTCGTGTTTTTGTTGGCGTTCATTATCCTCTTGACATACTAGCGGGTGCAGTTTTGGGCATAACAATATCTTTTGGGTTAATATTTATATTTAAGAAGGTGAATGCTTGGCTCAATGTTTTAGATTAGTCGCCCGTCTTGGATTTCAATTATTCGCCTTGCACGTTTTGCCACGAGGTTTGAGTGTGTGGCGGTGACAAAAGTTAGGTCAAATTCTTCCTTCAATTTTTCGATAAGGTCAAGTATTTGCCTAGAGTTTTGATTATCGAGTGCTCCGGTTGGCTCATCGGCAAATATTATTTTTGGATTATTCATCATTGCTCTGGCGATTGCGGTTCTTTGTTGTTCGCCCCCACTTAACTCAGACGGTTTATGCGAGGCTCTGTGTTCAAGTCCCACAAACTCAATGAGTTCCTGGCCACGCCTAAGGATTTCTTTTTTGCCAAGTCCTAAAATAATGGCTGGCATACAGACATTTTCAAGAGCAGAAAATTCACCCAAGAGGTTGTATTGTTGGAAGACAAAGCCGATATGATTGAGTCTAGTTTTTGATATTTGCTGGTCATTCAACTTAGAATATTGGAGCTTTTCTTTGCCAATATGCAGTGATATTTCGCCAGAATCAACCTTGTCAAATGACGCAAACAAGTTTAACAATGTACTTTTCCCAGCTCCAGAACTTCCTTTTATAGCTAAATATTCGCCTTTTTCAACTTCGAGCGAAATACCTTTTATCACATCAACCGAAGCCGAAGAATCGACTGGGTAGGACTTGAAAATATTTTTAGCTTTTAGAATCATTTAATCTGGATAAAAATTATTATATTCAATAAAAAACGCCAATAACTATAAAAGTAAAGGCGTTTAAATTTAAATTATTATGGATTTGTCCTACTCAGATTTTTCATTTTTAGTATTTTCGGAGTCATCATCTGTTTTTGGAGTCGCCGCAGAATCTTCTTTTGTTTCTGATTCTTGAACCGGCGTTTCTTCTGTTGCAGTTTCAACTTCAGAAACTTCTTCTTCATTGTTGTTTTCAGCGGTATCGGTGATTTCTTCTTTCTCAGTCCCCGCCTTGGCAACTGGGTTGGCAGACGCAGATTTAACTTTTTTCTTTTTATTCGGTCTTGCCGTCTCATCAATCTCAGTATTATAATCGACCAGTTCAATGAGTGCGGTTCTACCAGCATCACCACGGCGAATCCCAGTTTTCACAACACGAGTGTATCCACCTTGACGTTCGCCCACCTCTGGTACAATTTCGTCAAAGAGAATATCTACGACTGATTTCTTCATCAAATATGAACCAATTAACCGCCTAGTGTTGAGGTCGTGTTTAGCACCTTCGGAAAGCAATCCTTGGGTCTCACGTCGTACCGCTTTTATCGCACGAGTGATGACCCGCTCAGCGATTGGTCTGAGTTCTTTGGCTTTAGCCTCGGTGGTATGTATTCTTTTATGCTCAAAAAGTGATGTCAGCATATTGCGAAACATTGCTCTTCGGTGCGATGATGTTCTGTTGAGCTTACGCCCTTTAACTCTTTGTCTCATTTTTTATTTAACCGTTTTTATGCTTTAACATTATCTTTAATATATTTGTCCACATCCATTCCGAAGTCGAGATTAAAATTATGCACGACATCAATCAGTTCCATAAGGGATTTACGACCAAAATTACGGAATTTCAATAGTTCTGATTCTTGCAAGCGAACCAGCTCTCCAAGAAGTGAAATCTCGGCTGCTTTTAGGCAATTATGTGCACGAACCGAAAGCTCTAACTCATCGACTGGAGTGAGCAATATCTTCTTAACCCTTGCAAATTCAGCAAGTATTGCTTCATCTTCTGCACTGGCTTGAGGTTGCTCTTCTTCTTCGAATTCATCAAGATTTGCGAACATTTTAATATGGTCGTTCAATACTTTAGAAGAAATATGCACTGCTTCTTTGGCAGAAATTGTACCATTTGTTGTTACCGTTAAAATTAATTTTTCATAGTCAGTTTTGTGACCAACACGGTAGGGTTCAACCTCAAATATTACATTTGAAACTGGGGTGAAGATAGAATCAATCGGCAACATACCAATCGGAAAATCAACAGTAGACTGCTCCTCGGCTGGGACATATCCTTTGCCTCGTCCTAGTCTTAGTTCGATATCGAACTCTGCATCATCTTGCAAGTTGCATATCAGTTGGTCTGGGTTCATAACTTCCACCCCTTCATCGGAGGCAGAAATATCGGCACCAGTTAATTTGCCCTGACCTTTGACGCTGATATTGACTTTCTGGATTTTCTTGTCTATGAGTCTAATTTTCAGAGACTTAAGATTGAGAATAATTTCAGACACGTCTTCGAGAACTCCAGGTATGGTTTGGAATTCGTGCAATACGT
>JAJRPT010000032.1 GCA_024280675.1 Bacteroidota bacterium | reverse complement strand
TGCAAATGGGAACGAAATCATTTTAGAGAAAACTCCGTTTTATTCAGAAAAAGGCGGGCAATCCTCAGACAAAGGGACACTTCACGTCCTTGAAAAAGAATTTATTGTAAGTGACGTGAGAATGTCTGGCGAGTCAATCATTCACGTTATTAAAGACAAAGTTGATGAGGAAATAGTTGGCTTGGTAGCAACCGCAAAGGCTGATAGAACCCGCCGCTTGGATATAATCCGAAACCACTCGGCAACCCATCTTATGCACCAAGCATTAATCGACGTGCTTGGTTCTCACATCCAACAACAAGGCTCTTTTGTGGGGGCTGATTATTTGCGATTTGATTTCAATCATTTCGAGAAAGTGTCTGAGGCTGACATTAAAAAGATTGAATCGCTTGTAAACAACAAAATTTATGAAGCAATTGAGGTCCAGACCAATGAAATCAGCATTGAAGAGGCTCAGTCCAATGACAAAATCAAAATGTTCTTTGGCGATAAGTACGGCTCACGTGTTCGGGCTGTGACGATGGATCCAGCGTTTTCGGTGGAGCTTTGCGGCGGGACTCACGTGCCGAACACGGCTCACATTGGACAGTTTATCATTACTTCAGAATCCTCGGTAGCATCTGGTGTTCGTCGTATTGAGGCAATTACTGGTCGCAAAGTTTCTGAATATATTTCTGATTTAAATAATAAAATTATTTCTGCCGAAGATAAAAAACTAAGCCTTCTCAAGAATATCAAAAGTCTTGAAAAAGAAATCACAAGGTTGAAATCGCAAGATATTGCGGGTGGGTTTGATGATTATTTGACAAATGCAGAAATGATTTCTGGTATTCGGATAGTTTCTGAAATCATTGACACGCCCGATATGGATACTTTTAAGGACATGGCATCTGATTTTAGAGATAAAATAGGAACAAAAGGAATTGCACTTTTCGCAAAAACTGATGGTGGCAAGGTCCAACTTGTTTGCGTTGTGACCGATGATTTGAAAGGGAAATATCCAGCGGGGAAATTAGTTGGTTTGGCAGCAAAATATCTTGGTGGTGGTGGTGGAGGGAAACCGCATCTGGCAACTGCTGGTGGGCGGGACGTGCCGAAACTAAATGAGCTTTTGAAAAATGAGTTTGTTAGAATTATAAAAGAACTTTAATATTTTTGAGTGAATAATAATGATTGAAAAACTTAAGAAATATAAGCACTGGGATTTTATTGTCCTTGGATTTATAATTGGTGTTGCATCTAGTCAATTTGATGATATGTATTCACTATTGATTTTTTCTATTTCAATTGGTCTTGTGTGGGGAGGCGGCAAGGCTTATCTTGCTAAGAAAAAGAAAAATGATGCAACCCAATCTGGTGAGGTGAATTGAAAGCCAATAAATATTTCCCAAAAGCCAGCTCTAATAAACAAGGAACTGGCTTTTTTTTATTTTCCTAGTTCACAAAACAAGTCAAGTCATAACATAAAACCCTAAACTCAAATAAAAATATTATATTAGCGTTACTAGAAAAAACAAAAACTATAAAATTATCTAAGAATTATGGCTACTCAAGAATTAAAACTAATGCTACCCGACATCCCTAACCTTCATAAGCTAGAAGTTTATAAAGCCAATGGCGGGTATGAAATGTTCAGAAAAGCACTCACTATGACACCCGATGAAGTAACTAGTGAAGTCAAAGCCTCTGGTCTTCGTGGGCGGGGTGGTGCTTGTTTCCCAACTGGACTGAAATGGTCGTTTATGCCCAAAAATCACAATGGTCCTACTTATTTGGCAATTAATGGAGATGAGTCCGAACCAGGATCTTTTAAAGACAGAGTTATTTTTGAGAAAAACCCTCATCAACTAATCGAAGGAATTCTCATCGCAAATTACGCAATGGGAAATGCTGCTGGCTACATTTATATACGTGGTGAATACCACCGCTGGGTCAGGTGTATGCAAGACGCAGTCGATGAAGCCTATTCGGCTGGTCTTGTGGGCGAAAAGATGAAAGAAACATTTGGCTCTGATTTCTCAACAGAGATTTACGTGCATAAAGGAGCTGGGGCTTATATTTGTGGAGAAGAAACATCTCTTATGAATTCAATTGAGGGTATTCGTGCATATCCCCGCTTTAAGCCACCATTCCCTGCTCAAAAAGGTCTTTGGGGTCAGCCCACTACTGTAAATAATGTCGAAACAATTGCCACCGCTCCAATTATTTTACGTATGGGTGGAAAAGAATTCTCCAAAATTGGTGCCGAGGGACATTCGGGAACTCTTCTCTACGGAGTTTCTGGTCATGTCAATCGCCCTGGAGTTTATGAACTACCAACTGGGCTGACACTTCGTGAGATTATTTATGATGTATGCCGAGGAGTTCCAGGGAATAAGAAAGTAAAAGCTGTAATTCCTGGTGGTTCGTCAATGCCAGTGCTTAGTGGTGATGAGCTAGATGTTAGGATGGATGAAGAGTCTCTTAAAAAAGTTGGCTCACACATCGGAACTGCTGGCATTATGGTTATGGATGAGGACACCGACCTTGTCAAGGTGTTGCTCCGAATTGCTCGCTTCTACCATCACGAATCTTGTGGTCAGTGTACTCCATGCCGGGAGGGATGTGGGTGGATGGAGAAGATTCTAAAACGTATGGTAGCAGGGAATGCAACAGTGCAAGACCTTGATATGTTGGTCACTGTGGCTGACAACATTGAGGGAAACACAATTTGTGCTTTGGGCGATGCCGCCGCTTGGCCGGTTCAAGGATTTGTTAAAAAGTTCCGCTCTGAGTTCGAGGCAAGAGTTGTCAAATCTCGCAATTTTGTTCCGCTCAATATTGTTCACGGTCGTCGTGAGTCCGTGGCTTCAATTTTATAATAATTTGAAAAAGAATTGGAACAGAAATTAAATAACTTAGATATCATCAGAAAAATCGACGGTCTCAAAGCTGAAATTGACGTGCTGAGACCGTTGCCCTCTCAAGTTCACGATAAAGTTATGCAAAAACTTGAGATTGATTGGAATTGGCATTCTAATGTAATCGAGGGAAATAAGCTGACTCGTGGTGAAACCATTATTTTTCTTAAGCAAGAATTAATGGCGGGAAATAAATCCAAAAGAGATCATATTGATATTGAAGGACATAAAAAAGCAATTGATTTTCTATTTGATCTCATAAAAGATGATCGCTCTCTTTCTGAATCCGATATTCGAGATTTGCATAAAATTCTTTTGCAAGAATCTCATTTTGTCCAAGCAATAACAAATGATGGGCATCAAACACGAAAAGAAGTAACCCCTGGCAAATACAAAACCACACCAAATCATCCTTTGACTCCAAGTGGTGATATTCACTATTACGCTTCTCCAGAAGAAACTCCTGCCAAAATGCAAGAGCTCAACAACTGGTATCGAAATATTTCTAGCGCTACTCATCCACTCGTAAAAGCAGCATTATTTCATTATAAATTCGTTGCAATCCATCCTTTTGACGATGGAAATGGACGATTGAGCCGTTTGCTTATGAATCTTGTGCTTATTAAAGCTGGATTTCCTCCCGCTGTGATTAGAAAAGATGATAAGGATAAATATTTTGGATTCTTAGAAGTAGCTGATTTGGGAGAGATTGCTCCCTTTGTTAATTTCATTGGCGAATCACTTGTTCATTCAATGGAGATTTATCTGAAAGCAGCTCGTGGTGAAGATTACTCCGAGCATGATGATATTGATAAGGATATTGATTTGTTTATTAAATCAATCAAAAAATCAGATAAAAAAGAAAATAATAAATCGAGAAGTGTTTTTGTAGAAGATGAAATAATCCCATTACTTAATTTTATTGAGCAAAAAGTCTCTAAATTCAATGATTTATTCAAAGATCATTCATATCGAATTTATTTTAGAGATGAGAAAACATTTGAAGATGAAGAAACAAATAGATCTAGTATTGATAATTTGTTAAAAATTATTGATTTAGATCCTAACCTAAATTTAGGTATTGCATTAGTATTTGATTTTAATTTTTGGGACTTTAAAAGTCATAATAATCAATTTGATTTAGGATTTTCAATTTATATAGATTTATTAAAAACTCATTGTTTAATAGAGATAGCTGAACCATCCTATACAAGAGAGCTAAAGTATAATGAAGAAATTAGAAAACATGATAAACAAGAAATCACTAAATCAATAATTGATTATATAAAAAAACAAATTGAAGAAAAAACTCAAAATAAAGAGGGTCAATGACCCAAATCGGAATAATAGGCGGGACATTCAATCCCATTCACACGGCACACCTTGCCATTGCAGAGCAGTTCTATGAACAACTTGGGCTTAATAAATGTTATTTTGTGCCAACCTACATCTCGCCCTTCAAAAGCGAAAGTAACTCAAAATCAGAAGTAAGCCCTCTTCACCGTGCCGAGATGGCAAGACTTGCACTCGGTGGAAATCCGCATTTCCAGATAGATTCATTTGAAATCGACAGAAAGGAAATCTCCTACAGTTATCTAACTGTGAATCATTTTAAAAAGAAATTCCCAGATTCAAAACTTTATTTTCTTATCGGGCAAGACCAAGCAAATCATTTTCATAAATGGCGAAATTGGACGGAAATTGTTTCGGTGTCTCAACTCACAATCGCCAAACGTGTGGATGAGTCACAGTTTGCTACAAAAAATAGAGAAGACCTAAGCTCACGCCTGACGGCAGGCGACAACAAACCGATTTGGATTAATAACCCAAATATGGAAATCTCATCAAGTGATATCAGACAAAGATTTAATAGCGGAAAATCCACCAATTATCTCCTACCAGACTCGGTTTATGACTACATCAGGAAAAACAATATTTACACAAAAGAAAATAAAATAGAGAATTAATTAAATAATTTTTTATTTTAAAATGTTTTACTTATATTTGCATGTTGGTTTTTCTTATATCATTTATTTTATAATATTGACTGACGTTGCGAGGGTTTTATTAACGTGTCTTGCAACTAATTATTTGAATTTTTTTATTCTTGCCAACAAGTGGCAATTATCTGGTGGATAAGTTATGCGTTTGCTTATTTGTTAGTGCTTTTTGAAAAACGCATTTGATAAAAGGGATATATATGAATATATATGTAGGAAATCTGTCTTGGGGCGTTACAGATGAGGAACTCGAGCAAGTATTTGGCGAATTTGGCACTGTAGATAGTGCAAATGTAATCAAAGACAGAGAAACTGGAAGATCTAAAGGTTTCGGATTCGTCGAGATGGAAAATGACGAGGAAGCCGAGAAAGCAATCGAAGATCTAAACGGGAAATCACTTGGTGGCAGAGATTTGAAAGTAAATCAAGCTCGTCCAAAAGAAGATAGACCGAGGCAAAACAGAAGTTGGTAATAATCATATTTTGATTTTTCTTACTTCCGCTTTATTTAGGAATGTGAGAATTTATATCATTATTACACAACTAAACTTATCTCCTTTGTGCGAATTATTACGTGGAAAAGAGTTTTTTAGACAGGGCATTTTTGCTCTGTCTTTTTTTTATGTATCAGGCACAATCAAAAAAAATATTGTAACCATTCCCATGGTTAAAGCACTTACCTTGTGAGTGAGAAATTATTCTTCAATTAAATTAGACGAATGCAAAGCGAAGAAAAGCAAAAATTATTTCTTTCAGTTTATGAACCCCAAGCCGAAAAGCTGGAAAGGTTCTGTCTGAATCTGTGCAGAAATCGTGAGGACGCAAAGGAATTAATTGCCGAAACTATTTCGGTAGCATATCATGGATTTGAATCGCTCAAAGACAAGAAATCTTTTCTTTCTTTTTTGTTCACAATCGCCCATAGGTTATTTTTCCAAGGCAAGAAAAAGTATAGGAGAAATGAATATCGGGATTCTTGTGAGCTTGTTGATATTCTTTCGAGTGATATTTCGCCCGAAGATCAATACGACATAAAAGTCTTGTATGAGGCATTGGACAGCTTAGACGAAAAACAAAGAGAAGCCGTGATTCTTGCAGAAATATTTGGTTTTCCGCACTCCGACATTGCCAAAGTGCAAAGCACAAGTGTGGCAAATATTAAAATCAGGGTTCATCGTGGTAAAAATAAATTAAAGAAAATTCTCGCTCGTGATATTAATGTAATTAAAAATGAGGTATCTAAAAATGCCTAAAAACATAGACATATTGTTCCAAAAAGCAAAGGAAGTACAGCTAAAAGAAAGAATTTTAGATGTTGATAAAATTGAAAATTTGATTTCTCACTCACAGATTGTCAAAATTCCAAAACAAATTAACACAGGAAATATTATGTATTTTTCATCAATTATCGTTACAATTTCAGTCATTTCATCATTTTGGTTCTTTGGAAATGATGACAAATCTGAAAATGTTGAGACATTAAAAATCACAAAACCAATCTCTGAATTAAGTGTTGAAGAGAAAAAAGAAGTTGCAAAAGTTGTGAAAGCTGGGAAGAAAATTATTCCGATTATAAAACTCAGAGGCAAAGAATTAGAGGAAATTGGGATTTATGATG
>JAJRPT010000031.1 GCA_024280675.1 Bacteroidota bacterium | reverse complement strand
TAAGGCTTTAAACAATCTCTCTATTTCTAATAATTTCACAATTGAATTTGGTAATAATGTTTTTGATGAATTGAGTTTAGAGATTTATGATAACCTTGGCAACAGAGTGTTAGAATTATTTAGGGAATATTATCAGGCGGGAAAAAGGGAGTATTCATTTTCTGCAAATGATTTGTCAAGTGGTGTTTACCATCTTATTCTTTCAAATGGAAATGCGCTTGTTAGCACTCAAATTAACATTGTAAAATAATTCACACATTAAAATATAAAGAAGGTGACTGCCGGGATAAGTCGCCTTTTTTTACAATATATGGCAAAAGAAAAAATAAATACTAGAGTTAAGAAAGCTGAGGGGAAGCCCAGTGTTGGCGATAAAGCTAAGAAAGGAAAAGTTTCTAAGGCTAAGATTAAATTGGTCAAAGAAGAGGAGCTTGTCAAGGCTAAAACTAAGGCGAAGCGGTCACCTGCAAAAAAAAGTGTGACAAAGAGCGATAAAGCCAAAGCAAAACCTAAAGCCAAAGCAAAGCCAAAGCCCAAAGCAAAGCTAAAGAAAGAGCCAGCCGAATCGGAAGCGGGTTCAGTTCCGTCGCAGGAAATTTTGGAGAAGTCCGAATTGGATTTGAAGCTGGAGAAATCAAAGTCAAAACCTAAAGCCAAAGCAAAACCAAAGCCAAAGCCAAAGCCCAAAGCAAAACTAAAGAAAGAGCCAGCCGAATCGGAAGCGGGTTCAGTTCCGTTGCAGGAAATTTTGGAGAAGTCCGAATTGGATTTGAAGCTGGAGAAATCGAAGTCAAAACCTAAAGCCAAAGCAAAACCAAAGCCAAAACCTAAAGCCAAAGCAAAGCCAAAGCCAAAGACTAAAGCAAAACTAAAGAAAGAGCCAGCCGAATCGGAAGCGGGTTCAGTTCCGTCGCAGGAAGTTTCGGAGAAATCCGAATTGGATTTGAAGCTGGAGAAATCAAAAACTAAACCTAAAGCCAAAGCAAAGCCAAAGCCCAAAGCAAAACTAAAGAAAGAGCCAGCCGAATCGGAAGCGGGTTCCGATCCGTCGCAGGAAATTTTGGAGAAGTCCGAATTGGATTTGAAGCTGGAGAAATCAAGGTCAAAACCTAAAGCCAAAGCAAAGCCAAAGCCCAAAGCAAAACTAAAGAAAGAGCCAGCCGAATCGGAAGCGGGTTCAGTTCCGTCGCAGGAAATTTTGGAGAAGTCCGAATTGGATTTGAAGCTGGAGAAATCGAAGTCAATGGTTAAAGCTAAACCGCAAAAAAAATCACATAAGAAAAAAGAAAACCAAACGCCCGATATTCTACCTTCAAAGAAGGAAATAAAAAGAGTAATACCCAAGCTGGAGCCATTTGTAGGAAGTGTAATCAATCAAGATATGCTTCTTTCACCCTTTCAAAAGATTGATAAATATTATAAAAAAATGCTTGGAGACTTGTACTCATTTCTTTCTGAATCGCTTTATGTGGACAGTAAAGTGTCTATCTTGCTGTGTGTGAGTGGGGGGGTTGATTCCATTGTGATGCTGGATATGTTTGCCAATCTTTCGCTTGAGAAATCGTGGTCTTTGCATATTGCCCATTTCAATCACAAGCTAAGAAAAGAGTCGGATGAGGACGAATTCTTTGTGGAGGAATTAGCCGAAAAATATAATATTCCTTTTTATAGGGATGAGGCAAATGTCAAAAAGTACGCAAGTGATTTTGGCTACTCAATCGAAGAGGCGGCACGCAACAGGCGTTATTTTTTCTTTGAGCAAGTAGCAAAATCTATCAAAGTGAATTTTGTAGCCACAGCACACAATGCAAATGATTCTACTGAGACTTTCTTTATAAATCTTATGAGGGGATCAGGTCTGACTGGACTGGGTGGTATTCCTCAGAAAAGACCGCTTTACAAGAACATTAATATAATCAGGCCATTGGTTCACACTACAAGAAAAGAAATTCAAGAGTATGCAGACAAGCGAAATATAGTGTGGCGTGAGGACAAGACAAATTCCGAAAAGCAATTTCTTCGGAATAAAATTCGGCTAGACCTTATTCCATTTATTGAAAAGCAGTTCAATAAAGACATAATTTCTGTTGTAAACCGTTCGGCACATTTGATTTCTTCGGCCGATAGATTTGTTTACTCCAAGGTGCGTCCAGATCTTGACCGATTAATAATTTCATCAAAGAAGAGTTATGTGGTAATAGATGCCAATAAATTAGAGTTGAATGAAAGTTTTATAAAAGGTGAATTAATTTCCTTAATTTTGGAGCGATATTTTAATATCAGAGACGCAAGTTATAAGAAAATAAGTAGTATAAGTTCTTTATTGAAATCGGAGACGGGAAAGATTATTGAAGTTAATCCTTATACTTCTGTTGTCAAAGATAGAATGCAGTTAGTGTTTTACAAGAACAAGATATTAAAGGAAAAGTCCTATATTATAAAGAACACGGGCGAGTATGCCTATGAGAATTTCACACTGCGGTTAAGTCTTGTGAAGGTCAAAGATGTTGATTACAGCTTGGGCAGAAACATTGAGTATTTTGATATGGAGTTTATGCCAGAAAATCTTGAACTCAGAACGATAAGGAATGGGGATCGTTTTATGCCTATTGGACTTGGTGGGAGCGTAAAGCTGAGTGATTTTGTTGTCAATAATAAAATAGCATTTGCCGAGCGTAAGAACTTAATGGTACTTAGCGACAGGGTAAATATAATATGGGTTTGCGGGTGGAGGATGAGTGAGAAATACAAGGTTACTTCTGATTCTAAAAAGATACTAAAGGCTGAATTAATAGTAACGGAAAAATAAATAAATATAAAATAAACATTAAATAACATTTATACGTCTGCTTGTAAAATGATGCAGAAAAAAATAATCAGGAAAATTAATATGTCGAGTGATGATAATATGAAAAAGGGAAATTCGCCAAAGAAAAAGCGGGGCTTTCATGGCTCCGATCCGAACAAATCGGGCGAAGACAACAAATTTAGCAAGAATTTATTATTGTGGGTTTTCCTTGGTATGGGGATATTTTCAATGATATTTCTTTTCCAAGACGGGCGTTCGGCCGATCCCAAGATTTCATATTCTGAATACAAAGATCTTTTGTCCCAAGGTCTGATAGCCGAAGGGGTAGTCTACAAAACGCAGTTAAATGACTTTGAATTCCAGGGATTTCTGAGCAATCCTGTGACTCTTGAGATTGATGGCAAGAGCAAATCAATCACTAAGTTTGTGACCAAACTTGTTGTCGTTGATTCTGCCACCGAAGCGGAGTGGTCGGAGAAGGGAATTAACATTATTTATAAAGAAGGTGATAATTTCTTCTGGGGGACGGTGCTTTCTTTTTTGCCACTTCTAATGCTTTTTGGTCTGGTAATTTTCTTTATGAAGAGGATGCAAAATGGGGGAGGTGCTGGAGGGCAAAAGGGACTGTTTTCTTTTGGAAAGGCACGTATTAAGCTGGTAGATGAAAATATAGAGCCTGTGACATTCAAGGACGTGGCTGGCATTGATGAGGCAAAATATGAGCTAGAAGAAATTATAGAATTTTTGAAAGAGCCTGAGAAATTCCAAAAACTTGGCGGTAGGATTCCAAAAGGAGTGTTGCTTTTGGGACCTCCTGGTACCGGCAAGACGCTTCTTGCAAGGGCTGTGGCAGGCGAGGCAGATGTTCCGTTTTTCTCAATGAGTGGGGCCGACTTTGTTGAAATGTTCGTTGGTGTGGGTGCAAGCAGGGTGAGGGATCTTTTTGAGCAAGCGAAGAAAAATTCTCCTTGCATTTGTTTTATTGATGAGATTGACGCAGTTGGTCGCCAGCGTGGGGCTGGGGTTGGGGGAGGACACGATGAGCGTGAGCAGACTCTGAACCAACTTCTTGTGGAGATGGATGGTTTTGAGCAAAATAGTGGTGTAATTATTATTGCTGCAACCAACCGCCCGGACGTACTTGACCCGGCACTTCTTCGTCCTGGAAGATTCGACCGACAGGTGGTAGTAGATCGCCCCGATGTGAGGGGACGAAAGGGTATTTTTGAAGTTCATATTAAGAAAATTCCCTTAGGTTCTGATGTAGATGTTACAATTTTGGCAAAAGGTACACCAGGCCTGAGTGGAGCCGATATTGCAAATATTGTAAACGAGGCGGCTCTTCTTGCCGCAAGACGAAATGGCGAGAAGGTCACAATGTATGATTTTGAAAATGCAAAGGACAAGATACTAATGGGCGTTGAGCGTAAAAGTATGGTGGTGTCTGAGAAAGAAAAAGAAATGACGGCATACCACGAAATGGGACACGCCCTTGTTGGCAAGCTAACTAAAAATCCTGATCCTGTACACAAAGTGACGATTATCCCTAGAGGACAAGCTCTTGGAGTTACTTCATATTTGCCAGATGAGGAGTTTCATTCGAAATCAAAGACTTATTTAGAGCAGAAATTAGCGATGATGATGGGAGGACGAGCGGCCGAGTTGCTCACTTTCAATGTCCTGTCCACCGGAGCTCAAAATGATATTCAGCGGGCTACCGAGATTGCTAAAAAGATGGTTTGCGATTGGGGCATGTCAGATATTATCGGACCAGTAAATTTCACAACTAAACAAGATGATGTCTTTCTTGGTCGTGAGATTTCCCAGCCAAAGGATCATTCGGAGAAGACATCGGAAATAATTGATTCTGAGGTAAGGAAAATACTCAGCAATTCTTACGCCGTTGCCGAAGGTCTTCTTTGTGAGAATAAAGAGCTTTTGGAAAAATGTTCAAAAATATTAATTGAGCGAGAAGTGATAACGGGCGAAGAGCTGGACAAGATGTTCAAAGGCGAGGAGCTTCCAGAGATTAGCTCCCAAGCAATGGAGGCAATAAAGTCTATTAATCTAAATGACGGCAAAGAAGAAGAAATAGAAAAATAGAAGTCCTCAGACGACAAGATGGAAACATGCAAACAACAACAAAAACAAATAACAAGAGTGAGTAAGACAAGATGACACAAGAAGAAAACAGCAATATTGAAGTGAAAAAGGAATCTGAGGCAGTGGTAGAAACGAATGTAGTTGAAACAGAACATAATCTGCCCATCCAAAAAGAGGAATCCCAAAGTGAGGACACTGTAGAATCTACTGCTGGCGAGCAACAAGAAGAAGAAGCTAATCAAGTACAATCACCTCCAGAGCTGGAGCCGGAAAGTGAACCAGAGCAAAAGGTAGAGGTGCTTGAGGATTCGAGTGCAGAAGAGGAAATTGAGAAAGAAGCAGTGCAGCCAGAAGCAGTTGCTGAGGAAATTGAGCATTTTGAAGCTCCTGTCAATAAAGACGCACTTGCCAAACAAGAAAAAGAGTTTAATTTTCTAAATGAGACAATAGAAGCATTAGAATTAGGTTTTGAGGAGAATAGAGACGCAAGGTCTATTCGCAAAACTTTGGTTGGCTTGAAGGAATCTTTGTCAGCATTGTTTTTAATCCCACTGGATCAAAGAAATGAAATAGACCAGAGGATTCAAGAAGTCTTTGAGTTGGTGTCTAGTAGACAGGCAAAAGAAAGAGAAGAACGAAATAAAATCTTTGATGAAAACTTTAATAAATATAAACCAACATTTGATATTAAGATTGAAGAGGCAGAGGGAAAGTTATCTAATAATTTAAAAGAAACTAGACTCATATTAATCTCTTTGCAAAAGGAGATGAAGTCTATAAGTTTTCGCCCAAGTGACAGGGATGTGTTTTTCAAGTCAATTCAAAATTTGTTCGATAAGATTAACATGCTTGAAGGTGCAGAGCGAGAGGCCTTTGAGATGGAATGTGCTGAGAATTATTTGCGGTTTAAGCCACGTGTAGAATTTGCTTGCAACAAGGAAAAAACGTCTGATGATTTAAACAATGCACGAAAGATTTTAATATCGCTACAAAAAGAGCTAAGAGATGTGAAGCTCTCACGCAAGGAACGTGACGAACTCTATGGCACAATACGATTGGCATTCGATGAAATAAATGCAAAACAAGACAACGAACGTAAGGCTTTTGGGGAAGTCGCAGAGAAAAATTATTTGTTGGCAAAGCCAATGGTCGATACTGCAATTTTATTTGCAAGTGATCCAAAAAATAGTAGTTCCTCTCGAAATCATCTAATTGAAACCCAGAAGAAGCTAAAGCAATTAGCTTTGACAAGAAGGCAAAGTGATGAACTCTTTGGTGAGATTCGTGCAATATTTTCGAAGCTCAACCAGAATACCGAAGAGATGACAGAGGAGTTCAAGGAAATATCTAAAAGCAATTTTGTGAAACTTGAGCTGAAAATAAGTGAGGCGATAGCCAATGTTGAATACTCTAATAATTTCAGAGATATTCGTGAGGGCTTAATTGATGTCCAAGATGAGGTCAAGATTATAAAGCTGACACGCTCCCATCGCAATGAATTGCTGGCAAGGATTAGAAAAGGTTTTAAAAAGTTTGACTCAAAGAGAAAAGATTTCCTCAGAAGACGTGAGGTGGAAAAGCGTAAGAAACTAGAGGAGAAGATTAAAAAATTAGAACAAAAGAATGAAAATATTGAGAAATTAATCAAAGAGGACGAATCTTTTTTAGTGAAAATAAAAGAGGGTTCTCAGGAGTCAATAGATTTAGAAAAAGTAAAGACACTAGAGCAAAAAATATCTTCAGGGCAAGCAAATGTTGAGGAGAACCTAAAGCGGATTGCTGAGATAAATGCTGGGTTAGAAAAGAAAATATAAATTCTATCAGGCAAATTTTTTGAGTGTGGAAATATCTAAATCACCCTTTCGGAGCAATTTTATTTTGCCATGAGTCAGATCAATAACTGTAGAGGAGTTTTGAGAGATCTTTTCATTCGAGGTTAAAATATATTTTATTTGACTTCCAAACTTTTCTTGAATTTCTATTGGATCATTGATTGGTTTTTCGCCCGCAAGATTTAGAGATGTACCAGCGAGTGTTCCCTTGTAATGGGATAGAAAAGCGAGCAGAGGTCTGTGCTTGGGTATTCTTATGGCAATTCCCTTTGAGTTTGATGTTGCCAGAGCCGCAAAAGCACCGTGGCGGGGAATTATCATTGTAAGAGGACCTGGTAGAAACTCTTTGGAAAGTTTAAAAAATATCTCAGGAATACTGCTCGACATTTTCTCTAGGCGACCGTCACAATTCACTCCACAAAGATAAGCTCCGAGAGCTTTTTGCTTTGAGCGTTTTTTTAGCTCAAATATTTTGCCTACCGCACTTTCATTTTCTATATCACATCCCAGACCATAAACCGTATCTGTAGGAAATGCAATAAGTTCACCATCTTCGAGTGCTTTTGTCACAAAATTATAGCATTCGCCCTCTTTGTCACCAAACCATCGGTCAATGTCAATAAACTCTGCCATTATCTTTTTTGTAGAGGAAGTGTCATCATAATCACATTACCTTCTTCGCCCCCGAATGATTCAATGGTTACACTACCATTGAGCCTTCTTATATCGGATTCGATGATTGCAAGATTTAACAGCACGTCGCCTTCGTCATCTTCTAATGCGTCAATTATGCCAGATTTTTTGAATTTGTAAGCGTTAATCATTCTTTCGACCACGTCGTTACCCGGTCCTAGGATTTGAATTTCGGTAGCACCTTCGTAGGTATTTTCTTCTGCTTGAACGGTCACAGTTTGATTTTCTAGCCCTGTGCATAAAGTGCCAAAACACATGAGAAGTAACTCTGTCATAACTGTTCTTTCACCAAGGAAATGAACAAACTTTGCTTCGTCATTGATTGTAGTTTTAACATCGGGAAGATCAATGATAAGGTATATTTTGTAGGCAACATCTTTGTAAACGTCATAGAAGTTTACATTTGAAAGCTTTGGAGTGGAGTTTTTGGCTTCGGTAGCGCTTGTGATCTCGACAATATCGGATACGAATGTAAATATTTCTTCGGAACTAGTCTCGGCAAGTGCAACATATTCTTTTAGTTCTTCATCGCTCTGGTAATACCCCTCTCGTATGAGTTGGAGGTAACCCAGAATACCAGTCAGTGAGTTGCGAAGTTGGTGAGAGAGTTGAACCATGAAAAAAGATTTGGATTCATTAGCCTCTTTGGAGAAACGCCCAGCAAGCCCAACTTGTTTTCTTTGCATAATTTGCAATTCTTCTGTTTCTTTTTCCAGTGTGACATCTCTTCCGATGGCATAGACGAGTGAATCTTGCAAAGAGATTGAAAGACTCCAGTTCATCCACTTTACTTCATTTTCACTAGCAATCATCTGTATGTCAATTCTTTCTGAATAATCTTCATGCTCGGTGCTTACAACTCTGAAGAATTCTTCGGAGTCGTCTTCGGAATAGAATAGTTCTTTGATATTGCGGCCAATTAGTTCCTCTGAATCCATGCCAAATATTTTCTCCGAAGCGGGGTTCATAGTTTTCCAAGTCCCATCCATCTCCAAAACAGAGATGATGTCTTGGGAGGAATCAACTATTCTACGTTGAGACTTTGTCATTCGGTCGGCCAAATCAAGTGCACGTTGGCGAGAGGTGATGACTGAAATAATGAACAGAAACAGTACAACAGAGACCAACACACCAGAACCCAGAGCAATAAGAGGTAGGTATTCTGAGAACTCGCCCCCAAAACCCATGGCGGTTTCAAACTTAATTCTTATTGTGTGGTCTCCAAAGCTCAAATCTGTATTATTTTTAATTAAAGCACCCTTGCCATCCTTATTTACCATCGATTCATAATTTGCAGAAGTATAGAAATCGCCCGATTCGGAACCCTCTACCAAATCTACTATTTTGAAGATAATTGTAGAATCAGAAGCAATCCCTTCGCCCAAGGCTTCGTCGTAGAACAATCTAGTATTCATCTCCATAAGAACAGCAGAGTTGAAATATTTTTCCCTGTCACTTCTTGTCTGGCTTGGCATTCCAAACTCGTAGAGTGGTGCGATGATGTAGAATGAAAGTGTTTTTGACATGGATTCAAATGTGGTGGTGACTTGAATTCTATTGTGCAAACTGGCCGAATCAATAGCATTTTTGATAACTTCTTCAGTCGCAACGTCATAGCCAATTCTATTTTCATTAGCCTCGAAAGGGACAATATATTCGGTTAAATAGTAGAGGTCTCTTTCTCCTTTTGGAGTGACCCTCATGTCATAGTAGCCTTGAGACCGTGTATTGTAGATGAAATCACCAATAGTTTCTGGTGTGACTTTGTTAGCTTTCCCAAAAGAGACAACAGAGGAATAAGTAGCCACAGCATTCTTTGTGTTTATCTCAAATACATCTCTTACAACGTAGGAATTCTTAAAAATATTATTTACCGAATTCATTATTTGAATTTTGTTGTCAAAATTATCTTCGACTCTGCTCACAAGCGAGCTGGTTGCTTTTTCAAAAGCCATCTCGTTATCGGAGCGGACTTTATTGTCCATAAAATCGTAGAGAAAGACACTTATGAGCAGAGTAACTATGAGAATTATCCAAGCTGGATAGGTCTTAGATAATTTAAATGCTGCCGCAGAGTCGGATTTTTTCTTTGTATTTCTTGAGATATGTTTATTGGAGGAGGTATTTGGTCTTGCCATTTTCATTTACTCAGTTAGATTAATTAGCAAATTTGTTGGAGCGAATAGTTTTTATTTCCTCGACAAAAGCGCCAGTATTAATAGGCTTAGAAATATAGGCATCGAAGCCTAGTTCTATGAATTTTTCTCTGTCGGAGGATTGTGCAAAACCGGTTACAGCAATTATTGGTATATCTGAACACGCATCAATTTTCCTGACATCTTTAATGAGTTCGGTGCCATTAATATCTGGAAGAAGTATATCCATGATGATTGTAGAGACGGGATTTTCTTTAAAAGATTTAAGTGCGGAATTGCCATCTGCAAATTCTATTACGGTGAATCCAGATTTGGCAAGAATGGTAGCAAATAGTTTTCTAATCGGAGTATTATCTTCAATCACAGCGATTGGTGCTTTTTGATCTGACATAATAAAAAAACCTCTAAATTATTTTCAATATTTATTGGAGTAAAATTAATAAATAAATTTCAATAATAAATAATAATTTTATAATATTGTTAATATGAGGTATAAAAAAGAGATTAAGACCAGCAGATATTTCTTTATCTTATCTTGACAATTTCAATTTCTACTCTACGGTTTTTTCTCCTGCCGGCCTCAGTCTTTGGGTCGGCGATTGGGGTACGGGCTCCTTGTTGTGTGACAAGTACCCTTTCTTTTCGAATCCCTTTGAGTTGCATATATCTGAGAACGGCTTCAGATCTTTTTTTGGCTCTTTGGGTTTGTTCGGCAGTGGTGCCGGTGTTGTCGGAATGGCCCACGACTCTAACCTCTGATTCTGGATTGAGTTTCATCCACTTTATTATCCCATCTATTTCGCTTCTCATAGTTTTGGATAATCTAGTGTCGGTAGATCTTGAGAAGGAGTATGTTTTTTTAGTTCCTCTTTTAAGGTCGAGTTTTATCTCTTTTTCTTTTTCTTTTTCTTTTTCCATTTCTTGTGCAAACTGTGGCTCTTCTTTGACTTGTTGTGAGACTTTTGGCAAATCAACAAACGAGATAGAGTTTGCACCGATTTCTTCCCTTACTAAAAATCCAGCGAAGATAACGCTTTGGTCTGTTTCAAATTTTGCAAGATTTCTATTATTGGCAAAAGGATCAAACTTTAGTGTATCGTATTCCAAAATATCGGGACCGATCCTAAAGGTTCCTCCTAGTCTTACTCTAAATGTTTGCAAGTCAGAGTTAAAATCATTGATAGCCGTAGTAAAAAAATAATCTGCTTGCAAGAAGAAAGTAGACTTCACCCTCACAGTTTTAGCAAAATCCATATTGAGCCATTCTTTTTCTATACCTAGGTGTAGACCATACATAATTGGTACATCATCGAGTTTGAAGTCTGGTCTTTTGTTTGAAATATTATCTGGATTATCAATAAAAGATCCAGTGGCATCAATGGGTATGAAAATATTTGGACCAGTGTATGCCTTTAGCCCCGCAAAATAAGGCAAGCGGTAGGAGACTGCGGGATTAATTCCAATATATTCAATATTTCCCTCGATAATGAAGTTTATATCATCATCGAATTCCCTGTCTTTAACCCTTTGAGCGGTGAAGCTATGAAAATCCCATAATAATCTAAGCTGCCCTCCCCAGTCTGTTGCCGCTGGAATATAATCGACATTTAGTAGCATGAAATTAGGCCAGCCAAAAGCTAATCTGTTGTTGGTAGTTTCAAAGCTGACGACTTTATTTGCATCTTCGTGAAATACTTTTGTGGGATTCTCAAGATTATTTAAATTGCCATTGTATGTATTAAATGCTAAGCCTCCACCCAGAAAGCTAAACCACCAATTACCATAAGTTCTGGTGGTAAGAAGAGTGTCATAATTTTCAAGAATTTCAGTCTCGAGCATAGTCCCATACTCGTCTTGGGCTGTACTCTTGCTAAAAAGTATTAATGACAGAATAATTAATATGTAGGCTGGTTTTTTCATTATCCTAAGAAATGTAGCAAATTACAAGCCAAATTAAATAATTATTTTAGAAAAGTAGCTAACTAGTAAAAATTATTTAATCATGTGCAGTTTAACCAATGCACGTGAGATTTCGAAATTTTTATCATTGATAGGTTCAGCCGTGAAAACAAGGCTGTAGAGTCCTTGCGAGGAGAATTCTGGCATTGAGATATTGAGTAGATATGTGCCTTTTTGCACATGGTCATTTTCGTATAATCTTTTTATTATACTTCCTTTTTCGTCCACCACATAAGCCCAAAGGTTCACATCATCATCGACTGAAAACTGCACCGTGGTTTCTCTGGCAAATGGATTTGGTCTAGCTTCTGCTAGTGTGATGATTGCATTTGGTATTTTCTCACAAGTTTGCCCAAGAGGCACAACGGTACCATTCCAGTCGATAGAAGAGACTTGGAAGCAATAATAATCCTCTCGCACAAAGTCATGCTCGTCAATAAAGTTGTAATCATAGCCATCGGGATGGTCTGCACCTGCTAGTAATTTATCATTTAATATCTCGTTGGAGTGATTTGCATTTTGTGGTAGTTCTGTGTCGCCAAAACCTACAATAGATATGTCTGGATTTGGAGCAGAAAGTTCATTGTCATAATCTAAATTTTTATCAAGCTGAGATACCCAATTAATACTTGCAAGATCTTCAGCAGTTGAAAAATATGGCATGCGAACTCTTTCAATCATAAACCCTGTATTGAAAATCTCAGCAGTAGTTGCCCAAGAAATTCTCATTTTCCCATTGCCAAGGTATTGTGGATGGATGTATCTGAGTACAAAATCTGGAGGAGGAGCAACATCCGGGAAAAATGCAATGCTGGTCTGACCCGTTGGATCTACCATAGAAATGTTGTCATCGGCAATATAATAATCTGTTTGACCGAACTGCTCAACGATGTCATTTATCTTGTATGTCACATTTTGATAATAGCTGAGAGGTTTTTTAAATGCAAGTCTTCTAGGCACTTGCTTATAGCTTTTCTTAGAGTAGATAAGAAATCTAGCAATAAAAAGACTAGAGTCCATCTCGTCGTTAGCCCATATATATTTTGTATCAGGAAATTCATCTGAGCCGACCAGTGTTATGCTTATTCTGCCTTCGTGAATATCGTCAATGTAAATCCTGTCAATGACCTTGTATTCATTTTCGGCAAGTGAGCTTACATCTGTTGAGGCATGATCACCAGCACTTATGCCTTGGAAATCAGCCACTGTACTAGGCAAAAATACTATACCCATCTCATCTGGATTAATTTTTGCAAGACCAGTGGTCACGGTTTGTTCGTCATCGAAAACAAACTCTAGATTAAAAGAAGCATTAGCAAATCTTTCCCATTTTTCGCTATTTCTTTCCATCCATATTTCAAATTCTAGAGAATCTGGAGCGATGGCACGAGAATTTTTAATAACAAAGGTGGCAAGGTTTTCCTGAGCATTAATATGTGCAAGAGAAGCAAGGGCAAAAATTAATATGTAGAGACAAATCCTCATGGAAGCAAATCTTTGACTAGTGTAAATTTCTGTCTATTATTCCAGCTTATATTATAATCTTTTGTCGAGACCAAACCGTCAAGGTTTGCATCTTCTCTCATGTAGCCAGCCAAACCAATTTTATTCCAGATGGCTTGCTTGTCGTCTTCGAAACCAAACTCATTAATAATTTGCTCATTTAATATGGTTAGTCTATTGTGGTCTGTGTTCCCAGCCAATAGTCCAAATATATTATTGCCCAGATTATCAAGTCCAAGCAATTTCACTTCGCCGAGCAAATCTCCAGGCGAAAGAGTAAGTCTTGTGGTATCGCCTCCAGAAAAAGATACGGGATTAGCACTGACTACTGAGAGGTGGTTTCTGTGACGTAAAACAATATGATATGGAGTGTTTCCACTTGCGTCAATTCCTCCAGGATTCTCTGGTGTCTTGGTATCTTCTTGTAGTATTAGAATCTCAGATGATCCGTCCAAATCAATTAACATTCCGTCGGACCTGAGCAAGCAAGTCTTGAAAAAACTTTTAAGTGGAGGACCAATATCTTCTGCTAGTGCTTTGTTTCTAAACTCAACAACAATCCAGTCCACAATGTTTTGTGGCATTACACTAAGTGTAGCCGATGCTCTTGCGGGATCAAGATTGTAAGGGTATTCGTCCGGAGCATTCAATGGCAAAAGCCCTTGCTGGTTAAGCTCAGTTCCCATTAGTGGGACAGGGCTAGGGGAGGTGTAGTTTGCATCGGAATAAATTCCAAGCCCACGGTATGGCCCTTGGAGTATGGCACTAGCTATCAAACGCAGATAATCAATGGCTGAGACACCGACCGCAAATTGACCCAGTTCTCCTCTTAAATCGGCTATGCCGTAAGCCCAGTTTGCACCCTCATCTGTTAAAATTGTAGCCGATTCGCCTTGGTCAATCCAAGAGTTATTAGTCTCATCCCAGTGAATAAGCCTTGCTTCGTCGAAAGAAAATTCACCAGTGGCAGGAGTTTCATTCTCAAAAGGTGGGGCGGAAGCAAAATGCCTCCACGCATAACCGAAAGTAGCCGAGTTCAAAAATAGAGCATCAGTTCCGTTTGAATTTCTTGCTGCAATTTCAAATTTTCTTTGCACATTGGATACCTCGCCATAAGTTGCCTGATCCCAAGAGAATTTTGGCTCTACACGAAGAATCAATGTGTCAATATTTCCTATATCCGAGCCAAATTCACCAAGTGCTAAATTAGTATATTCGTTGTTGAATTTCATTGCCTGACCAAGCACAAGATTAGTTTTTGCAAAAGCACCAACAATCTCAGAGCTTTTGTCCTCGAATTCTAAAGCTGTATTGTCAGAATTAATCATGTATAAAGTGTTTCTGCTGTCTCTTGTGCCGTCTGAGTCTGTGTCTTCGTCTGTGTAAATATTCCCATCTCTGAGCGAAATTCGGTCGGTTACATAAACGTCACGAGTCAGCTCAATACCTCCAGTATTTTCCACTTCAAGATCTGTGAGTATTGATTTGCCTGTAGGAATCTCAGCTGTAATTTTAGTAGAGATGCTAGAAGAACCATTGTAAAGAACAGCCACCGTGCCTTCCCAGTTTGGCTGGCTCGATAGTGATGACTGTGGTTTGCGGTGGATTGATGATTGGTCTGCCATTGTGAGGTTGAGCGATGATGTATTCTTCATCTCACCCTGGCTGAGTTGCAATAAATTCTCAATATATATTCCATTGCTTACAATTTCTACACCATTTGGATTGTCTACTTCATATTGAGTAAAAGACCCAGAACCACCAAGTTGCGCGCCAAGAGAGTCGGAGTTTTGTCTAAACCAAGACCATGGACCAGAGAAGTTTTTAACAGTTCCGCCATGATTGGTGACTTGGTGAGAGTGTATTTCTATATCATCAGATTGATAAGTCAGTTGTGTGTTGTTGCTGGAGGAGAAATAAGAGCGGGCAACTAATGAATCTTGGTTTCTTGTGTTGTCATAATCAAATCTTTTCACATTTCCTCTGAACACAACACTGTCAAAGCTCAGCATAGGAATTACTTGAAAATCCTCAGAGTAATTAAAATCTACAAATCCGCCAATGGCATCTTGGGCAAGAACAGTCCCACCATTATAATTTAATTGCAAATATCCATTTTCATTGTCAATATTGCCATTACAGTTCAAAGTGTTAAATAAATTAAATTCGCCAGTGTTGATAAAATTAGAGTTAGATTCAATGAACATACCATTTGGGCTGTCGCTTAATGTGAATGTCCCAGAATTTTCTACCGTACCGCCCAGTCTTACCAAGTTCAAATCTTTAATAATAAAAGTCCCTTCATTTACAATCACTCCATGGCTGGAAAATGTCTGCGACTCTGCGGTGGCAAAGAATGTGAGAACGCTTAATATGTAGATTATCTTTTTCATCTTTTAGAGAAAGCAAAGGCAGCTCATTGAGTTTAATCAGGCTGCCCTATACTTTTCATCTTCGCTTTTCTAGTATAATTAAAATAATTGTCTTGTTAGTGATTAAATTAACCCATTATCTATTTTTTATCAATGAGTACAGTAGCGTCAGGACCAACAAATAAACCATTATCCTCAAGATCGAAGTTTCTTTGAACATGGAAAGTTGCTCCGGCGTAAATTATAAGGCCAGAATTAACTTCGCCTGCACCAGTGTTTTCGGTCGTAAGATCGCTTGGCAAGTCAAGCGTAGCAATATTTGCATTATCTTTTATTTGTATAGAACCATGCTCAGGCACTAATCCGTCAAGCGAAGCATCAGAGCGGATTCCCATTGAAACATCTTGACCAACCATTAGAGTAGCAACATTTGTTGGGTTTCCAATGTCATTGTACTCTTCGTCGATTATGATTTTAGACACAAGTTGAGTGTTTACATAAGAGCCACCGAATTGGTTAGTAATCCAGTCAAACTCTTCTGTTCCGTCATCATTGATACCATAATTATCAGTTGATTTCACATATCCAACGTGTACGTTGTGTTTTACAACAGCAATGTCATCTGGTCCAGGTTGCTCGTTCTCATCCCAAGTTGAAGGATTTGCCCAACGACCACTGGTTACAGATATGAAGTAAGTCGGTCCACCACGAAGGAATAATACATTCCCTGCTGCAACGCCGGCCAGAGTATAGTTGTTAGATCCAACATCGCCATCTTTTCTAATTCCTCTATAATATACAGTTTCAAATGGAGATGAAGTTGAATTTCGAGCGTAAGTGTATCCAGTAGATACTTTTGTGTTAGAAGTTCCATCATCTTCACGGTAACGCAAAGTTTGAGTAACTATAGCACTATGAGCACCAGCTTCCGATGCAGATTTGTAACCCACCAGCACGTTAGCCTCGAATGTACCAGATGCAGCATCGAAGTAGAAACCGGCACTACGGTCAACATCTCTGTTTGCGTCGAAATCAGAAACATATCCAGCAGTACCACCACCAGGACGAACGTCAAGACCAAGGCTTGCAACATTAGCATTGCCTGCTTCAAAATCTACAGTAGTAGCTTCGTTATTGAGTGTGTAAGTAGTTGTTGGATCCGCTCCACCAACAAATTCACGAATCATAAGACCAGTCAGTTCAGCTCCGCCATCATAGGAAGCATTAGCAGTTTTGTCAGTCATAATAAATGTGTGAGAGGATTCAGCACCAGCAGTTGCACCACCAGTAATATCCCAGTCTTCGCCCGATAGGTTGAAATCTTCAGAGACATAGAAAGAACCACTAGCAGCTTCTGTACCGTGACCAGTTCCTTTTAAGTAGAGCGAGCCATAAGGGTGGGAACGGTCAGTCAGCATCACATTCCCGTCGGTGTCATAGACTACAAAAGATGCGTCATCAAAATTCATATTAGATCTTGATCCAACTGCTACATCATTGGCAAAGCCACCACCAGTTATAGTGAATGAACGACTTGCACCAACAATAATTTGTGCGTCTGCACTATTGGCAAGTTGGAAAGAGTTAGAAGTAGATGATGCAATTTCTAAATTACCATCAACAACGTGGAAAGTTCCAGAATTGACTAAAACAGAAGGACTTGTACCATCTTGAATCACAGCACCACCTGTACCAAGGTACACATTAGCGGTTCCGTTTCCATTACGCAAGTCAATATCTGAGTAAATATCTGCTTGAGTTGAGCCAAATGACAGAGAAGCATTTCCATCAACTCCGTCTACATATAGAGTTGCAGCGTCAAGTTCTTGGCTGAAATAATCATCTACTAATATAGAACCTTTTACAATAATTGAAGCACTTGAGGTGGAGGCTAGTATATTGAGTGTTGAATTAACTCTTACTGTTTGTCCATTTTCTAATGTCTTATCCCCAGTGTCAGCAAAGAATAGATTGTTGTAACCATTGGTTGCACCAGCTCCACTTTCGCCCACTATTGTTTGATCACCCGTGCCATCGTAGGTGAAAGTACCCGCATTTGCGTCATAATCTCTGTCTCCGCCAGCAACTGAATAAGAAGAGCTTACAAATATGTTATTCGGGAATGCTTTGGTAGATGCAGCCGACGTTTGCAAATTGGTAAGATACCTGTTTTGTAGATTTTGCGTACCAACCGTTGCGGAATATCTAACTGTCCCAGGTACTCTAAGAGCAGAGCTTGAACCCAAAGCACCAGTAGTTCCAACTGCGTCGGACTCGTCGGTGAATTGATTGTCCGTGCCGTCGAATTGTATCGTACCAGAATTTGATACATTTGATACGTTGCTGGATGTGGTACGGAATTTACCGTCGTTGTCTACAAATCTAATCACACCTTCATTGTGAAAGGTCGCCGAAGCTCCCGACATTGTAAAGGTTTGCGAAAATACTGTTGGCGAAAGAAAAACTGCCAAAAGCAAATAAATTGAAAGTCTTTTCACGACTCCCTCCGAATTAGTTAATATTTTGAATTGATTTTTCATAATTAAGTTTTTTCAATAATGTATTTCTTCACATTCTAAAATTAGCAATGATCTTCCAATATTTTTTTAAGTACAATTACGCAATTTCATGTATAAATGGTCTTGAACTGTGAAAAACTACTATTTCGATGTTGTTATTGCAAAAGTTATGCCATAATAAATATTGCTGTAAGCTATTGGCAGGTAGTGAGTTAGGAATCCATAGTGTTTAGTGGGCATTGTAATTCTCTGGCATTCAAATATATGAATTTATTTTCAGAAATAGCACAAAACATTTGTCCAGCAGACGAATGTCATTGAATTAGATTATATGAGATCTTGTTTCCTTGTTTTTTTAACAGTAATAAATCTAGGATTGTTAAAAGTATTTATGAGCAAAATATAATATTATTTAGCAAATTGCTGGTTATAATATTTCAAAAATAGGAATTAATTCATAATGGTAAGCAAAATTCAAGAATATTTAGGCAATAAATCTGAGGATTTGCTGGGTTTTTCTTCTCCGAAAATCTCAAAAGATATGTTGTGTCTGCCTAGTGGCGATTTTGTAGACAAGATATTTTCCTCCTCGGACAGAAATAATCGCACGCTTGCAAATTTACAAAGACTATACTCTCATGGTCGTCTTGGGGGAACTGGGTACATGTCTATTTTGCCAGTGGATCAAGGTATTGAGCATTCGGCTGGTGCTTCATTTGCAAAGAACCCAATATATTTTGACCCAGAGAATATTGTACGTCTTGCAATCGAGGGCGGGTGTAATGCCGTTGCTTCAACTTTTGGCGTATTAGGCATTGTTTCCAGAAAGTATGCACACAAAATCCCTTTTATTGTAAAAATCAATCATAATCAACTCTTGACCTCGCCAAATGGCTTTGACCAAATTATGTTTGGGCAAATCGACCAAGCGTTCAATATGGGAGCGGTAGCCGTTGGTGCCACAATTTACTTCGGCTCAGAAGAATCCAATCGCCAGATAATCGAAGTCTCCGAAGCATTTGCTTACGCTCACGAGCTTGGTATGGCTACAGTTCTTTGGTGTTATCTTCGGAATAATGACTTCATAAAAGATAAAGATTACCACACTTCGGCCGATTTAACTGGGCAAGCAAATCACCTCGGAGTGACAATCCAAGCCGATATAATCAAGCAAAAGCTTCCGACAAACAATGGCGGATACCCAGCAATGAACAAAAATTCCAGCTTTGGCAAATACGACAAGCGGATTTACACTGAGCTTTCGTCTGACCATCCGATTGATCTAGCTCGCTACCAAGTTGCAAATTGTTACATGGGACGAATTGGGCTCATCAATTCTGGTGGAGCATCTGGTGAGAATGATTTTGCTGGGGCGGTAGAAACGGCTGTCATCAACAAAAGAGCCGGTGGCCATGGGCTCATTTCTGGTCGGAAAGCATTCCAGCGACCGATGAAAGAAGGAGTGGAACTGCTCAATGCGATACAAGATGTGTATCTTTGCGAGGATGTGGCGATTGCATAGCTAATAAAACAAGATTAAAACTAGAACTTACGACCTTTCCATTTTACTTCTTTTTTGAGTAAAAGCAATGGGATTATAAGTTCCATAAGCATAAAAAAGAGAACCGAAGGAAAGTGCCAAAGCCAAAGTCTTTTGAGACCAAGCCGAATGAGTGACGGGAAAATTACAAGAAAATCACCTGTTAATTTTACTAAGATTGTAAGGGCTACAAGTGTGTAGTTTCCAACAAACAGATTATAGAAAACAGAAGCCCAGGCAATCGCCGAAACAAGAACAAATATGCTAGCACGCAGGCCAAGCTTTTTTCCTCCAACTGCCCAACGGTGATGTTGTTTTAAGTATTCTGAAAAAGTGGAACAAGGAATTGTTGTGACAGTCGTTTCTTTTGAGCAAGGGTATGACAGACCTAGATTATCTCGCTCTGAAAATTCACTGGCGACGGCTAGCTGAAGTGCTAGGTCTTCGGTCACAGAAAATTCCAAATTCTCATAGGCACCGATTCCTTGGTAAACTGATTTTCGAATTGCAATATTATTGCCAAAGCAACCAACTGGCCAGCCAAGACCAACGCCAGCTCTTGCCATTGTGTGCATGAAAATCCATTCGTAATTTTGAACACAAGCAAATAATGATTCAGATTCTACCAATGTGAATGAAGCTAGAAAGGAAACATCTTTGTGAGAAAATTCTGAGAATAAGCTACCAGCCCAATCGGGATGGACTTTGCAATCGGCGTCCGTCATTAATACAATCTCAGCACTTGCCGATTTTATCCCAGAGTCAATCGCCCCGGCTTTTCCTCTGAGGTTCTTGCGTGTGGAGTTGTATTCTTTGTCAGATGAAATTAGTTTCAAATTACTGACGCTTTTGCAAAGTTCTAGGACTACGTCTTTTGTACCGTCGGAGGAATCATCATCGACAATAATTATTTCGTATTCGGAATTGTCTAAATTAAGATTGGCAAGTGAAACAATACAAGACTCTATATTATTTTCTTCATCGCGGGCGGGTACAACAATGCTTAGCTTTAAACCTTCTGTGTTTTGCACGGCATCAGATTGCGTTCTTTCTTTCCGGTTTGAACCAAAGAAGAATGCAAATGACCTCAGGGAATAAAGAAAAAGATGAGCAAAAAAGATTATCAAGAAAAAATCCCTCAGGTTTTTTTTTCAAACTTAAAAGCCAAAGATAGGAAATTATTCTTAACATTGTTTTTAAAATATTATCCGAAAGCATTATTTGAAATTTCTAAAATCAAGCAAAGGTGTGGATCTGCTCAATGGAGACATTGACAAAAGCTTGCGTACCCTTGGCTTTCCTCTTGCATTTGCCTTTATTTTGCACATTATTAACGGATGGGTAGACAAGCTATATGTTAGTAGGCTCGGTGGTGATTCGCTCGCCGCACTCGGAGTCTCAGACCAACTTGGGCTACTGGTCTTTACTCTGGCCATCGGCTTTGCCATTGGAACGGGTGTGATTGTCGCCAGAAAGCTAGGCGAAGGAACTGAGAAATCAAAAAAAGAAGCAAACGAAACCGCCGTTCAAGCATTTGCAATCATGTTCTTTTATTCGATTGCGATTTCGATTATCTTTCATTTCACCGCTTCGCCCCTTCTTGACCTACTTGGGTACGAAAAGCTAGTAAAAACAGAATCTGTACAATACCTAAGTGCTTTGGTGCTTGGCTTTCCGTTTTTATTTTTAATCGTACAACTAAACGCCATCATTCGCTCAACCGGAAACACTGTCTACCCGATGGCAATAATTGCGGTTACCATATTAATAAATGCAGTTTTGACTCCTTTGCTCGTATTTGATTTTATTTTGCCAGAAGGTCTTGGGATTTATGGAGCAGGTCTCGGAACAGCCATTGCAAACTTGCTGGGTTTACTCATCAACTTATACACTATTAATAGAGGGTACACAGATTTTAAACTAGAATTTCACAAATTCTCATTCAATACAAAAATATTATCCCAAATCATAAGCAAAGGCATTCCATCAACCTTGCAATATCTTTCCATCTCAATTAACCGAATTGCAATGTTTTCCCTCGTCAATTATTTTGGCACAAATGCAGTCGCCGCCTACACACTCGGCCTTAGCTTCGACCTTTTCGTATTCATGCCAATTATGGGTGCGGGTGTGGCACTCGAAATTGCATCAGGGCAAAATCGTGGTGCGAAAAAAATCAAAAGAATATTTGCCTATTTCAATTCCGCTGTGAAGCAATCGCTTTTCATATTGGTGCCGATGATAATCATTGCCCAATTTATCGGCTCAGAATTTGCAGGGCTTTTCTCAGATGATTCTGAAATCAAGTATCTGACAAGTTCATACCTGAAGGTGACCTCGCTTGCATACATCTTTTTCTCAGTCGCAGTTTTCGGAACCCGTGTCATAAGTGGAGCAGGAGACACCCAGAGAAGCTTTGTCATATACTCAATAATTATGATAGTGGTGCAAATCCCCCTCTCGTATCTACTCTCAATACACCTGGACTTCGGAAGCTCTGGCATCTGGTGGGGAATATTCTTGAGCTATCTCCTGTTTATGCTTATTTCCTTATCCGAACTCTATCGAAGAAAATGGCTAAATATTAAGAACTAATAATTATTTCATTTTTTTTTCAACTAAACTGAGACCTTTTTCATCCATAAGTGTCATTAGGTTAAACAAAGGTTCTTTCTTAATGGGCGTAATCAAGTTTTCTGAGTGGCACGCTTGATTTTCTGAAGGGCGTAATAAAGTTTTCTGAAATACAGACTTAGTTTTTTTGGTGGGAGAGTAGAGTATATTTTAAATATTTTTATACATTTGGAAAATAATATTTTGAAAAATAATTCTTAATAGTTATTTTGTTAGATTAAATAGAATATTTTCGGTAAAACAGGTTTGAAATAGTAAATGCAATTAAAAAATTCGAGTGTGTTAATCTTAGGTGGGGCAGGACTGGTAGGGGCGGCGATAGCTAAAAAGCTAATGCCTAAGTCGTTGAAAAAAATAGTAATTAGTTCATTGAAAAAAGAAGAAGCTGAGCAAACAGTTTGGGATTTAAAGCAAGAATTTGTTGGCACTGAAACGGAAATTGTTCCCGCTTGGGGCAATGTTTTCACACGCCAAGATTGGAAAGATGAAAATTATAATGATTTGCTTGCTAGTCCTAAAACTAGAAGAAAGTTGATTGTTGATACTTTTGGTGATTTAGATTCAGAGAGTAAAAAGCAATCGGCACTGTACAATCTGATAACATCTCAAAGGCCTGATCTTGTCATCGATTGTATAAATACAGCGACGGCGATTGCCTACCGTGATATATATTCATCTTCGCTTGAGGTACTTAATCATCTCGAAAATGAAACCCTAGACACCGAGTCGGTTGAATCACTTATGGCAAGCAATTACATTCCGCAACTAATCAGACACATTCAACTCCTTGGTGAGTCTTTGAAAGACGGGGAAACCAAAATGTATTTCAAAGTCGGGACGGCTGGAACTGGTGGGATGGGACTCAATATTCCGTACACTCACTCAGAAGACAAGCCATCACGAGTCTTAATGTCTAAGACGGCGGTTGCAGGTGCTCATTCCTTGCTCATGTTTTTGATGGCAAGAACACCGGGAGAAGCCATTGTTAAAGAAATTAAGCCAACTGCCACAATAGCTTGGAAATCTGTCTCTTATGGAGAAATAAAAAAAGGTGGAAAAGCGGTCGAGTTGAGTGATATGACCCCAGAACTTGCAAGGAAAACAAAAGGTATTCTGGATGCTAAGGATTTGAGTGGCGTGAGTATGACTGGCAAAAATTTGAAGTCAGTTTATATCGACACTGGTGAAAATGGAATATTCTCAAAGTCTGAGTTTGAAACCATCACCTCGCTCGGGCAAATGGAAATAATTACTCCAGAAGAAATTGCCGATCTTCTAATCTTTGAAGCAGAAGGCGGAAACTCTGGGAAAGATGTGTTGGCTGGTCTGGATGCAACGACACTTGGACCATCTTATCGTGGTGGCTTGCTCAGAGAAAGTGCGATTAGACAACTGACTGATTTAGAACAAAAACATAGTAATGAAGGTGTGGCATACGAGCTTCTTGGTCCGCCAAGGCTTTCAAAATTGCTGTATGAAGCTAACATACTAAAAAATATTTGTGGTGATTTTGATTCGGTAATAAATAGTAGTGGTGATGTTCTTAGAAATAAAGCAATTGAATTCATTAAGTCCAGTGACGAACTTAGGCAAAAAATTCTCTCAATCGGTCTGCCGATTCTTTTGTCAAAAGATGAGTACCTAAGAGGGGCAAGCATGAAAGTGCCAAAGATAAACCCTTGGTCTGATTGTGAGTTCAATGAAAAAAATATTGATAAATGGTGTTCAGAGGGTTGGATTGATTTGAGAAAAGAAAACTTTGTGGCTTGGATAGATAGGTTTAAGAAAATTAAAGCACAAAGCCAAAAAAATATCTACGATACCACTGGTTCACGATTTGTATATTCTTCTTCTTACTGGAATGATTATAAAAAAATCGAAGAAGGGAAAATTGTCGCTTGGATCTTTGAAACAGAAGAAAAGGGTTATAGATTTAAAAGGTGACGGTGTTGGCGAGTGAGGGCGATGATGATTGTAAATGTTTTGTGGAGTGCTTTGAATAATAATAATAATGATATTGAATAATAATAATTTGTTACATTTAACTTGGGGTTAATTATGAGTAAATTTTACTCGATTACTTTGTCGGCATTTTTGCTGCTAATCTCCTTCTCTAATCTTAGTGCCCAGACTGAGATTATAGAATGCAATAATAAGTACAAAAGCTGCTTGACAGCTGGTACTTTACCGATGCCTTTTGATGAGCTGAGAAACAACACTCAGCGCTGGACGCACAACTCGCCAGCTATTTCTACTGGCTACTACTTTGTGACCAGCAATTCTACATACAAGGAATGGGCACCTGGGCCTGCAGAGTTCCAAACTTCTCCAGATTCGCATCCTGCTTCTTGGAAGAAAATCACCACGGGTCCTCGTCAGATAGATCCTGAAGAATGGGAAGAAAACCCTGAAGGTTATACTTTCTTCCGTGATCCTGCGTCAAACTTTGGTGACGTTTTCGACCCAGATGAATTTGCAATCATCGACTCAACTAACAACGCTTTTGCTGGACCGATTCCTATAAACGTTAGTAGTGGATTTCGTTTCAATGGCATTCGCTTCGATTCATTTTATGTTTCGACCAACGGCGTAGTTGCTCTTTCTAACAGACGTTACCTATACAACTCTGAGCAAGCTGGTGGCGGAAGGAAAATTGATGTTGAAACCGGAACAACCTACGATCCAGAAAGTGCTGACTGGTACGTTTCTGATAATCTAGGACGTTCAAGAAATGGTGCTGGAATCGAAGACAGTGGAGATCCTGGTAATTATGACCCTACTCCAGATGACTTTGGGTTTCGCTATATTGCAAGTGGTGGCAACCATTTGACCCCAGGTGCTGGTATAAGAGGAACAGGTGCTGCGGGTCTTAGCAACGCATCGAGTGATATCTACCGTGCACCAATCATTGCTCCTGTGTGGGGAAGTAATGAACTATCACAATGGTCTGAAACCAATTCATCACTAGAACCAAATGGCTCTGTGTGGTATACTAGAATTGATAATAATGAACTTCATATTTATTTTAAGAATCTACAAGCACATGGCACGAAGAGTACTCGTTGTGGTAATTACTTTCAACCGAGAGATCAACGATTTTTTGATAGGTTCTATATTGCTGTAAACGTTCGTGTAGTATTGAACGTTCAACAAAATTCTGTGACGATGTTCTACCAATCATTTATGGGTAATGCTCGTATTAGTAACTGGTGTTCTGTATCTCCAGAAAAAGTATTCCTATACAACACTGTGGCTGGAGTACGTGGTTTTGCAAGACATGAAAATTACAACCGTACAATTACCAACCAAGTATCAAATCCAGAATACGAACAATACACTACTTTCTGGCAGTATGAGCCAAACCCAAGAGCTACCTACCCAGCGAACCAACTGGTTGTGAGGTACAAGCAATGGCAGAATACACTTCGTGTTGTCGATATTCAGTACCGTGTAAGAGATAAAAAACTTGATCCTGTGAACAATGACCTAAGTTTTTCTAAGGTTGTTTCCTCGACTAAAGTTGCTAATTATGAACTTCTTGCTGGTGAGGAAAGAATTGGAGCAATCCAACCTGTTGCCATCATTCAAAACCTTTCCAACGACATTCAAGGACCTTCAAATCATAACTATGTCACCCAAGATGTGGAGTTCCAAGCCCGCTTTACAATGAGAAATAAGGCTTCAACTCGTCTTATCTGGCAAAAAACTGTTTCTATTGATTCATCATGTATGGCATATGATTTAGAAACTCAAATCGAATGTACTGGACATCCAGAGGTTAAGATCAGACTATCTGAGGTTGAAAGAAGTGGTAGCCCTGGAAGATATGATTATGATGCAACACATTACGAAAGCCCAATAGATGACCCAACTGGCAGCCTATTATTCCCTGGTGATGGATCTACTGTCCACCATGGCAAACCATACAACGGTGTTCCAACCTATGGTATGGTTCAGATATTCTTCCCTCGCTTTGAGCCGTCTCCATTTATTAATGGACACATAGGTAGACTTCAAGCCTATATTACAGCCGTTCCACAAGACCCTGATGGAGAACCACTGGGTATCGGCGACCAATGGCCTTTTGATGATACCGCATCTGTGCCTCTTTTTGTGATGAAAAGATTGGAAGGTTTCAGAGACGATGTGACTGAGTTCCATTTAGTTGATGGTGTGCTTATGCCTTCTGTTCTGAAATGGGTAAATATTGACGCAGAAGTTGTTTCAGGCAACGAAGTTTCGGCTCACCCTGTGCCACCTCGTGGAGTGTATGGTCCTTCTTATGAAGAGAATTGGAATCAAACCTATATTCTATTATTGCAAGCATACTCTGTTGAATCTCCTGTAATTAAAATGAATAGAATGACACTAGCTGGAACAGAACCTGCTACAAGCCCTGGTGGTGATGAGCTTCGTTCCTTCCCTATTGACATGAGAGAACAGTATAATTCTGTATTGTCGTTTTCGATTCAACGTGTTCAATATAATGATAATTGGGAGCGTGGTTGGTCGAACGGTTCGTTAATTGGTCCTGAGCCACGTGTCCAGTACAACAATAGCCAACTTGTTCAGTATAATAACAACTCTAACGCTGCGTCCTATCGCCCAGATGAAATCGTTGTTGAGATAGCTAACCCTTGGGTTGGTGTATCTGATCAAGTTCTATATCATGTAGCAAACATAGACAATGCAAGATGGAGATGGCATAACAGACGTGCCGGTTCCGATGCTCCTATCGAAAAAGGTATGCCTGCATTTGGTCTATACGGTGCTGGTGGATACAGAGTTGGTTTCCTAGAAGAGGATAAAGATTCTGCAATGACAATGAATACCACAACTGTTAGAAATGGCCTTCGCCCCGATAGATACGATGATGGAGTAGATCTTGAATACCGCAAATTCTTTGTGGCAATTCCTGATACATTTATTACTAATCCTTATGCTACTGCTGAAAACTTTAGGTTTAGAATTAAGGTTATGGCTCATAACGACCAAAAGCCTGCTCCTTCTATTCCTGATGACTCAGATGACTTCTTTGTCGATAATATTGAAATAATCCCGGAAAGTATCGAGGCTACCGATATTGAGATTTCAAGTGTGAGAGCTGTTTGGCCTTATACACAAGTGCCTGCAACTCAAGCTACTAACATCCCAATTCAAGTACAACTCACAAATAATACTAGCACGATTGCACCCGCCTATACGGTGAAGCTAAATATCTACAAACGTGGAAAGTTTAAAACTGGTCAATCACCTGACGATATAGGAGAAGATGGATATGGCAAAAATGGTGCTGGGACTATTTACTGTAGAACCTCCGTTGTTTCAGTTCACAACCCAAGAATACAAAAGAACATGTTTATGCCTGGCTTTAATGCCCAAGATGCGGGTGCTGGTAGCTACAAATTAGAAGCTATCGTATCTGTACCTGATGACTCAGACCTTAATCCTCTGAACGACACTACTTATACTGAGTTTGAAATCGAATTTGGTGATTCATTTGCCTATGATGATGTTGATAATCCAGCAAATGATGTACCTGAGGAAATTGATATCACTAACGGTGGACTTAACTTATTTGGTTATGCTTATGGTGGACCAAGTGGATCTGGTGCTGGTTACCAAGCCCGCCTTCATGGTGCCGGCGTAGAGGGTGGAAACGGCTCGGGGTCGATTGCAATGAAGTTTGTACTTCAATCGGCTGACACTATAAAAGGTTACCGTGCATATTTTGCTTCTCTGAACTCATCTCCTGACCATATTGAATTTAGAATATTCAGAGGTGGAGAGAATAATCCTGATGGAAATAGCATTATCGAAGATGCTTCACTTGACGCTCAACGTGGTGTCGATTATGATACTGGAGATCGTTTCTATAACGAATATGTTGATTATCGCCTTGACAATCCTGTTGTACTACAGCCTGATACTTACTGGATGGTAATCTCACAAGATGGGATAGATGGACTTGAACTGGGAGCTACCAAAAGACGTGGTGGTATGAGAACAACTCATGTTCATATCCAACTACCTAACCCAATTGGTGTAGCCGGTGTTCACCTTGCTCTTCAGAAAGAGTTTAGAATTCGGAATAACGAAAGACTACTCAACAATAACTTATTCTCAAAAGAAAACTCTAAAGGTTCTAATGCTTGGCAAATGTTCATGCCAAATGAAGGCAACCCAGCTTATGCTGCACTTCACCACATTGGACAATCTCCTATAGACAACAAAACCAATACTTTGTCTCGTGGTTTCTGGATTCCACTTATCCGTCCTTATTTTGGTGAGAAAAGAGAAGGAACAGCAGAAGATTTTGAAGAATGCTTCGTTCCTCTGGAATTTGGATATTTTGATGGAGAACGTAGAGCTTCTATGGTTGATCTTTACTGGGAAACTCTTGGCAAAGAAAACGAAAATTCTGGATTTTATGTCGAGAGACGTTTGAAAACAGAAAATGACGAATCTTACGACAAGCTAACTTTTGTACCTTCTCCTAACAATACCGTCTCAGGTACTACCGAGTATAACTGGACTGATATGGATGCTGATGTGAACTCTGCTTTTGTATACCGCCTGCGCCAAGTCTCTATAGACGGGTCTCACAACTGTGAAGCATCTGGAATAGTTGAGATTGCAGCCGAAACTAATGCCTTATCAGCCTTTGTAATATCTGGTTCAGACAACGATGCTATTAACTTCGGTGTAAGAAATCCAGACAGAACAAATGTCACTATTGAAATTCTTGATATGATGGGCAACCTCGTTAAGACTATCTATGATGACGAACTTGTTGAAGGTCTTACATCAGAAGGACTCACTTGGAACGGTACTAACGAGGGTGATGCAAAGGTATCAAATGGTACTTATTTCTTCCGTGTTAGTGCATCAGGTGAAGTTGCAACTGGCAAATTCTCACTTGTGAAATAAAGTGCAAACTTTTTCATAATTAAGAAGATGTCTTAATACAAAATCCCCTGACCCATCACTTTATATTGTGGGTCAGGGTTTTTTTGTTTATTTTTTATCACGAAAAAAGGAAATGAAAATGAGTACAATATTTTCTAAAATAATAGCAAAAGAAATACCGGCTGAAATAGTTTGGGAAGATGATGAGATTTTAGCATTCAAAGACGTGAACCCACAAGCACCAGTTCATATTCTAATAATTCCAAAAATAGAAATTCCAACGGCAAATGATTTGGATGAGTCTCACGATAAATTGATGGGGAAAATGATACGCATGGCTTCTAGCATTGCAAAAAATGAAGGGATTGCAGAAAGTGGATATAGGCTAATTATTAATTGCAACCAAGAGGGCGGGCAATCTGTTTACCACATTCATATTCATTTGATTGGTGGAAAGCAGCTCTTGTGGCCTTAGACTGAAATAATGGAGATGCCTCACTTGGAAAATAGAATGTTTATTATCCATCCCTAAGCCGTATATTTGGAACATGAATACAATAGACTCTGCTAAAAATACAATTCGTACTGAGATAAATGCTCTGGAACTGCTAATCTCAAATCTTGACAATGATTTTGATTTGGCAATAAAAGAATTGCTCTCAAGGGAACAAATCATATTAACTGGTGTTGGGAAATCTGGCTATATTGCCAAAAAGATTGCCGCAACCATGGCATCTTATGGCTTTGGGGCAACGTTTCTGGATTCTGTGGAAGCACTTCATGGGGATATGGGAATTGTTGCAGAAAATGCCACTATTATTTTTCTTTCAAAAAGTGGAACTACACTAGAGATTTTAAATTTATTGCCTTTTCTTCGGAAAAGAAATGCTTTCTTGATAGGAATTATTGGAAAGAGCAACTCAGCCTTGGCCCAAGCCTCAGACATCGCGCTGATTGCCGAAGTTGAAAAAGAGGCATGCCCATTTGACCTAGCACCAACTGCCTCAACTACATCGGCACTGGCACTTGGTGACGCTTTGTCGGTTGCCATGGCACAAAGCCGGCAACTTCGTCCAAGGGATTTTGCCTACAACCATCCTGGTGGTCAGTTGGGAAGAATTGCAAATCTGAGCGTAAGTGATGTGATGAGAAGGGGAGATGAATTGCCTCTTGTGGAAAATAATGCAACATTTAGACAGACTATAATTACAATATCTCAAAAAGGTCTAGGTTGTGCTTGCGTTCTGGATTCTGCACACCGGATTATGGGTATGATTACCGATGGCGACATCCGCCGTGCATTGGAAGAGTATGAAAATATTGACAATCTTGTAGCAGGTGATATTATGACAAAGAATCCAGTTTCTGTTAGTGATTCGGTGATGCTTGGAGAAGCTCTTAGTGTTATGGAAACAAGGAAATCGCAAATCAGTGTCCTAGCCGTGCATGATAAAGATGCTAAATTTGTAGGAATATTGAGAATACATGACATTCTTGGAAATACAGCCAGATGATTATCTATTTGGATTAATAATTTTATCGCGCATAATTCTAACATTTTTCACAACAGAACCACGTGAGCCAAATGGTTCGAGGACTTTTCCGTTTCGCTTTAATTCGAGACCTCCAACATTACCTTGGTGAACCAGGAAATATTCCTTTGCTTTCCATTTGACCTTTTCGTTCGGAACAAGAAGAACTTCTTCGACTCTGTTGCCGTCAATTTCTACCTTAAGCCAAACCGTGTCAATGGCAAATGCCTCAAGAGTTATGCTGTCTTGAATAGTTTCTGCAATTTCAATGTCATCGACAGACACGACAATACTTTTGTCGCTGGTGGGCAAATTGGGTACGGTCTCAATTTTTTTATTATCGCTAGGAAAAAATAATGTGAAATAAATTATGAGCAAGACAATCGTTCCGACTGCCGAAAATAGCAAATATAGTTGCCACTTAGCTTTGAAATTAATACCAAAGAGATTTATTTCATTTGCTTGCAATCCCTCGTAAGATCTGAATTTTTGAGGAGAATAATCTGTTTTGGCAATATTGAGTGATTCTTTGTACTCCGATAATAATTCTGTGTACTCTGGTTCTGGGATGCCCAAATATTTGATATAGCTTTTCAGAAATGACAGACCATAGACCGCAGGTAGTTTTTCAAACTCAGCATTTTCAATAGATTCAATAATATATTTCCGTATCTTTGTATCGGTTGATACGGTCTCAATGCTACGATTCAGTTTATGCCTGTATTTTACTATTAATTGTGCTAATTCTTCCATAATTATATTTTGTAACTGGAATCTACCCTAGTGATGTCGCATCAATTATCAAGCCAAATTATAAAGATATTTCTCATTGTTTCTATTGCTTTAAATATTAATGAATTAGGAGCAGTTCAGTTGGTTGCAAAAGACAGTGTGGAAAGAATGTCAAGCCATGATTTTATGATAGCCAATAGCCCAAGGACAAGGATTACGGGTGGTCTACCGCCTTTGGAAACTAGAAACCCATGGCTTAGGACATCTATAGTTGCGGCTTCGGTGGGAACATTGATTGCTGGGCAACATATAATTCAATCAAAAACAATCTGGAAAAATAAGTCTAGTTTTAAATTCCTCGAAGACGGTGGATACGCTCTTTGGTCGGATAAGATTGGGCATTTCTATGCCAGTTATTTTTCTTCATACCTCTTTGCTGAATCTTTGCTAGCCGCCGATTTTGATTATGATGATGCCTACTTCGGTGGTGCTGCAATGGGCTTTGCCTACTTGACATATATTGAGCTAATGGACGGGTTTGGAGACAATTTTGGATTTAGTCCTGGTGACTTTTATTATAATGTTGCAGGCTCAATATTTTATTTAAGTCATTATTATTTCCCATATTTGCAAAATATAACACCAAAATTTGTTTACATTCCAGCACCTTGGCACGGGGAACTAGAACGCAAGGGAGCCATATTTGCGATTGACGATTATTCATCTCAGACCTATTGGCTTTCATTTAATATCTACAATATGTTACCCGCCATTCAAGATTATTGGCCCTCATGGCTGGAGCTTTCGCTCGGATATGCCACCAGAAACCTGAGTGACGAACCAGCACCCAAAGGCTACTCTAACCGTGAGTACAAAGGAATTGTCGATTACAAATTATACGGTAGCCCAAGAATAATCCTAGCACTTGACTATAATTTAAAGCAACTTATTGGGAAAACAGATTATCCTTTGCTAAATTGGCTTGCTCAAACACTTGATTATGTTAAATTGCCTTCACCCGCTGTAGAATTTGAAATAAATGGCAAAACTCGTTTTTATCTTTTGTATCCATTTCCGCTTAATTAATTATTATTGAAGAATTGAAAAAGAAATTTAGCATAATAATCCCAGCTCTTCTTGAAGAAAAAAGAATAGAGAGCATTCTCTCAGAATTTGTAAAATACCGAGATGAGTTTGATTATGAGATAATTCTTTCAGACGGAGGAAGTTCCGATAAAACTGTAGAAATTGCAAAGCCTCTTGCAGATAAGATTTACACGCACACCCAAGAACGAAGGCAAACTATTGCCGAAGGGAGAAATATGGGTGCCTCCAGTGGGTCAAGTGATTATTGTGTGTTCATCAATGCCGACGCTTTACCAAAGAACATGAGGGGGTTTCTTGAGCAAGTAAGTGATTGGGCAAAGGGTGGCGGGAAGTATGGTGGAAAAGATGCCATTGCTTGTTCGGTCCTGCCTTTCCCAGATGAAGAAAAATGGAATGATAAATATTTTTATAAATTTTTTAATAGTTATTTTGCATTTCTAAACAAGATAGGAATTGGGATGGGGAGGGGGGAGTGCCAGTTGATTTGCAGGAAAATATTTGAAGAGGAAAATGGGTATAATCCAAATATTGTAGCAGGTGAAGATTTTGATCTCTTCAGAAGAATTGCAAAAAGAGGCACTGTTGCCTTTGCCTCCGACATTGTGATTTACGAATCCCCCAGACGATTCCACAAGCAAGGTTATTTCCGCACCATGCTTCGCTGGTTTGTCAATTCGCTTGCCGTAATGTTTGCCGGCCGTTCGGCATCCAAAGAATGGGAAGCCATCAGATAAGTTTATTTTGTAAAAATCAAGCAAGTATTAAAGCAGATATTTAAGATAATATAATGAGCAAGCAAAAAAATAAGACAAAACAAACATCCTTCATAATTAAGAAAGAATGTGAGCTGATGAAATTTCTAATAGCAGAGTTTCCTCAAAAGAAAAGAACTGCCATAAAGTCATTACTCTCGAACAAACAGATCTCTGTCAATTACAAGCAAGTGAGCCAGTATAATCACGTCTTGAAAAAAGGTGATGAGATGATTATTAATTGGGAAAGGACTCAGAGGAATTTCTCTCACAAAAGCCTCGATATTATCTATGAAGATCCATACATTATTGTTGTGCATAAGCGTGCTGGTTTGCTTTCTGTTGCATCTCTTTCCGAATCCAAAAAGACTGTGCTCAGTATTTTAAAAGAGCAAGTACAGTCCGAAGACCCAAAGAGCAGAATTTACGTGGTGAACCGACTTGATAGGGAGATTTCTGGATTAATGGTGCTTGCAAAAACATCTTCAGTTAAACGAAAGCTCCAAGATATTCTCAACTCAGATGATGGCACAAGGAAATTCATTGCCGTGGCAGATGGCTTAGTCAAAAAAGATAAGGGAACAATACGCTCATATCTGAAAGAAAACTCAGCATTGATAATGTATTCAAGTCTTGAGGATAATGGTGGGAAATATTCTGTGACACACTATAAGGTTCTGAAAAGAAGTAAAAGATATTCTCTAGTTGAGCTGGAGCTGGAAACTGGACGGAAAAATCAAATCAGAGTGCAGATGCAACAAATTGGGCATTCGCTTGTGGGTGACAAAAAATATGGGAAAGGGCAAAACCCCATCTCTCGAATTGCACTCGACGGAAACTATCTGGAATTTCTACACCCAGTTACTAATAAAAAAGTTAAATTTGAAAGTAAGACACCAGATAAGTTTTTGTCATTGCTGGGTGATAAGGCAGACTCGAGAATGACAAAAAGTAAATTAAATAATAAAGCTATGAAACAATAATATTAGTGTTTCGTTGTTAAAAGTAGACACTAAGGTTTAAACAATACATCTCAATTAAAATGAGTGGGGAAATTATGAAAGGGTCAAATTACATATTGCTTAGCTTAATCACTTTGGCACTCTCGCTGTCTTCGTGTACCAAAGTCGTACCAGCCGACAATCATTACGGTTACTCAAATAAGAGCAAGACTGTGAAGGTCACCAAAGTTGTAAAGAAAAATAATTCTACTGGGCAAGATAGCTCAGAGGATTCCGATTGGATTAACCCACTAGGCGATGATGCCGAAACTCAAGCAGGATACGATGGGCAGGACGAAAATGAGTATGTGGTTGAGGAAACAACATATTACACACAAACCGCTTATGTTCCTGTTATAGTTCCTTGGTATAATAGATATGGCTGGGGTGGCCAATACGGCCAATACGGCGGATATTATTACTACGACTGGTATTCTCCATGGTATAGCTATCATCCTTATTATGGATACTCTTGGTATGATTACAATCACAACGGCCGATACCATTACCGTGGATATTATAATCAGCCATACTATTCCTATTACAGAACAAGCATCCCAAGAAACCGTTATCGCAACTATTCCTCTGGTCGTGGAGATTATGCTTATAATCGTTCGGGGAGAAGGGTAGCGAGATCATCAAGAACTGCGGTAAATAGAAGTACAAACCCTAGAAGCTCCAGGAGAGTTGCCTACAATCCACGTTCCTCTCGTCAGACTCAATCTGTTGGTAATTCAAGATCTAGCACAAGTAAAAACTCGAGAGTTGTAAACACAAGAAATTCAAACTCGAGAGTTGTAAACACCACAAAAACCGTTAGACCTACAACTAAAAACACACGTGGCTCTTCAAAGTCTAGTGATGTACGTAAGTCAAGTGGCTCAAGTTCACGCGGCTCAGGCGTACGTAAGTCAAGTGGCTCAAGTTCACGCAGCTCAGGCGTACGTAAGTCAAGTGGCTCAAGTTCACGCAGCTCAGGTGTACGCAAGTCAAGTGGCTCAAGTTCACGCAGCTCAGGTGTGCGAAAGTCAAGTGGCGGATCACGTTCGTCTGGCTCAAGATCAAGTGGTGGCGGAAGTCGAAGATCAGGTGGCGGACGCAGGTAATATTCTAGGATAAATGGAATTATAATGAAATTAATTTTGATACTATTTTTAGCATCTGTCTCCATTGCTTTGTCGCAATATATTGAAGATGGTGCAAAATATGGCTCGCAAAATACGGGGAAATCTCCACGGCAAATTGCTCTTGGCTTGTCATATTACGGCATTTCAGACGATGTAACCACATTGCAGAACAATCCTGCTGGACTTGTCTTTATTAAGAACTCGGAGTTCTTGCTCGGCATCGG
>JAJRPT010000030.1 GCA_024280675.1 Bacteroidota bacterium | reverse complement strand
ACAAATTTGGAACTGACCCAAGTCAAGATGTCCTCATTTTTGAAGAAGAGGACGAAGAGTTCCACATAAGCATTGGCAAATCAAAGACCAGAAAATATATTTGGATTGGCTCGCACCACACACTTTCTTCGGAAATCAGATTCATCGACGCACGCAATCCCTTATCAAAGCCCAAAACAATTCTCAAAAGAGAATCTGACCACGAGTATTCGGTCTCACATCACGGCGAATATTTTTTCATCACAACAAACTGGAAAGCTCAAAATTTTAGACTTATAAAAGTCAAAATTGATGAGGCCAATGACAAGACAAAATGGGAAGAAGTGATTGCTCACAATCCCGATGTCCTGCTCGAAGGCATTGAGCTTTTCCAAAATCATTTAATTGTTGAGTCCAGGAAAAATGGACTTAACCGTATCCAAATCAGAAACCTAAAAACTAAGAACAAGTATTTCTTAGAATTTCAGGAAGAAACATTTTCCTCTTGGGTGGACGTAAACCCAGAATTCAATACCAACATCTTGCGATTTGGATACTCATCTCTTTCCACTCCAAATTCTATTTTTGAGTTTGATATGAACTCCAAGAGCAAAAAATTACTCAAAGAAAAAGAAATCCTTGGCGGATTTGACAAGAACAATTACCAGAGCAAAAGGGTTTGGGCAAAGGCATCTGATGGGCAAAGGATTGCAATCTCACTCGTGTACAAAAAAGGATTTGAGCAAAATGGCAAATCACCTCTGCTTCTCTACGGCTATGGGTCTTACGGAATCACAATAGATCCGAGCTTTAGTTTTGACAGGCTTAGTCTTCTCGACCGTGGATTTGTTTTCGCCATCGCCCACATTCGTGGCTCAGAATATTTGGGCAGGAAATGGTACGAAGATGGGAAATTATTAAATAAAAAGAACACATTCACCGATTTCATTTCCTGTGCCGAGCATTTGATTGAGAACAATTACACCTCGCCCGACAAAATCTTTGCCTATGGCGGATCGGCTGGCGGACTACTCATGGGTGCGGTTACCAACGCGCGGCCTGATCTTTTTCGTGGAATAATTGCCGCCGTTCCATTTGTTGATCTTGTCACGACTATGCTCGATGAAACTATTCCACTGACCACCTTTGAGTACGACGAATGGGGCAATCCCAATGAAAAAAAGTATTTTGATTATATGCTAAGCTATTCTCCATACGATAATGTTGAAAACAAAAATTATCCCGATATGCTGATTGTCACTGGCTATCACGACTCGCAAGTCCAATATTGGGAGCCACTCAAATGGGCTGCCAAGCTGAGGGAATTGAACACCGGCAAGGGCGATATATTGCTTCGTGTTCAGACCGAAGCCGGGCATGGCGGAGCCTCTGGTCGTTTCCAAAAGTTCAAAGAAACTGCACTCAAATATGCTTTCTTGATAAATATTCTCGCCGAACAAGAGTAAATTATTTCTCTTTTATTAGCATGAAACTTATGTTGGCCACAATGTGGCCGAATGAGGGCGGCGGGCAGAACACCAGTGAACATTTGGGGTCAGTAGAATCCAGATATTTAGAGTCGTAAGTCACTGTAATATAACCACTTATGAGAAATATGAACAATCCTTCATAATTCAAATCACACATTGTGGCCGAATGAGGGCGGTGGGCAAAATACTGGCGAACATTTGGGGTCAGTAGAATCCAGATATTTAGAGAGTTGAAAAAACTGCTTATTTTGTAAAAACTAGAAGGCATGGTCTTTTGCGAGCTATGTCTTCTTTTGCAAGAAAAAAAATACTTTGGAAGTTAGTTATTCTATTTCTATATTGGTAAAAGAGGAATATGGGATTTAGATTAATTATTAAGCTATGGAGAAACGAAATGTTTAAAAACACTAAAATCGGCTTTAAACTGCTGGTTACTATTTCGGTTACTTTCCTGATAGGGGTGTCTGTAATTATTTACTTCTCCACCATCAACTCTCAACGGGAAATGAAATCTACAGCAGTTGAGAATGCTTATAGCACAGTTGGGAAATTCAAGGCTCTTAGAGGATATTATGCTAGAAATATTGTTGGGAAAGTGAAGAAAAATCCTGACATGAAAATTGGCATAAATCATCAAGACAATCCAAATATGATACCACTTCCGGCTACAATGATTTATGATTTGAGTGAGTTGTTTAACCAACAAGAAAATGCTGAGAAATTACTACTTTACAGCGATTATCCCTTTCCTAACCGTGAAGATAGAGAGTTAGATCCATTCCAAAAAGAAGCTATTGATTTTCTGAGGGCGAACAAAGACAGCACATTCGTAAAAGAAGAAGTGATTGAAGGGAAGACTTTTATGCGAGTGGCAGTGCCAGATCTTATGGTCGCCCAAGGATGTGTCAGTTGTCATAATGATCATCCTCAAACTCCAAAAAATGATTGGGCAATGGGCGATTTAAGAGGAATACTCGAAATTCAATCTCCAATAGACAAGCAAATTGCTGCTAATAATGCCATAATGATGAACAATATTTGGGTGTCAATTTTGGTGTTAACTGTGATTCTTATAGTTCTATTTTTTGTTTCAAGGGGTGTAAGTAAGAGTATTAAAAATGCAGAGGATAAGGTTGGCGAAATAGCTACAGATATATCAAATTATAATTTGGGTTCAAGAGTGGACGTTGATGATTTATCCGTTGATTTTAAAGATTTAGGAAAAAATGTAAATAAGATTGTGGAAAACTTTACTCTTCCGCTGGAAATATTAAGAAAAAATATTTCAGACATTTCAAAGGGTAACTTCCCAGATGAACTTGAAGCCGATTACAAGGGTGATTTCGAGGAGATTAAAATTGCATTAAACAGTATGATTCGCAATATCACAAGATTTGTCAATCAAATGTCTTCTCTTGCTGGCAATATTGAAGATGGCGATTTAGAAACGAACGCTAAACTTGACGGGCTCAAAGGGCAATGGAAGGAAATGGCCGAGTCACTCAATAATATAATTTCGTCCTACAATGGTCCGATTAAAGAGACAGTCGCAGCCCTCGACCGCATGGCGGGTGGCGACCTTTCAACGAAAATGGAAGGAGATTTCAAGGGCGACCACGCAAAATTGAAAAATGCAATCAACTCAACACTCGAACAAATGCCGTTCGAAGAAGCAAGCTCGGTCATTGCGGCAATGGCCGAAGGCGACTT
>JAJRPT010000029.1 GCA_024280675.1 Bacteroidota bacterium | reverse complement strand
CACTTAGCATTTCTCTGTCCATAATTGTTTCAATGTGCCTGCCCATTGCGTCGCTTAGAGTAATGGTAGTACGAACAGGTGTATCAACGGTAAAGGAGATTGCAACATCGCCAGAGATAGCTGGGTTTGGAAATACTCTCAAATCGATGTTGTTGATAATACGCTGGTCTTCGGAAGGTGCAGACAAGACATTTGCGTTTATGCTCACAAACGAAGATAAAAGTGGGTTAGACAAAGTTTGGAAAACCACTTCTGGCATATTTTGTATACCACCCGAACTACTATAGCTAGTGTTTAAACCTGGATTTCTTTCAGATACATTAGAAATAATAGGGATGTTCTCTAGAGTCGGAATCAATTTTGGCATTTTAGTATCCCTATATTGAAAATCATCTTTTGTGACGTTGGTAGTTTTCCAAGTATCTCCATCTACACTACGAGTTGCAATATAAATGTCGTTGGTTCGCCATTCGCTTGTTTCTACAGCAGCAGTCTGTATTGTGCCTTGCTCAGTCACCACGTTTTGATAGAATGTAAATGGTTCGTCAAGTGTGACTAGGCTTTCGCTCAATGCAACCCACTTCACAACAATATTATTGCCATCGGCAGTCAGTGCAACGTCTAGTTCAATTCCTGATGTACGGTTATCAAGGAGTAAAGCCCTAGTTACATCTGTATCAATTGGAATGCTTTCTTCCAAATTAGTAGATATTGTATATTCATTTTCAAGTGAGACTTTAAACTGACCATTATCTGTTCTGATTGGCATTCTGTTCCAGAGATAAGTCCATTGATCTTCGTTAAAGACGTCTGCAACTTTAACCATATCCCAATTACCATTGTCATATTTGAATTCAACAATGTGTACTTGACACTCGTCAATAATCTCTTGCCAAGTTATTGTTCCATCTTCATCTGCGTCATAATAATTTGACCAAGCAACTGTAAAGTAGCTAAACTGATTATTTCCTGTGGCAATTAAAGCATTGTGTTGGTAACTGTTGTAAGCATTTAGAATAAGAAAATCACCTTGGACATTATATTTAGTGTTATAGTCATTGAATTCTTGGTCGGGAATTAATTTAATATCACTCCAAGCATCTTCACCATTGCTAAGCTTTGTAAAGCCAACTCTACGTTTGCCTGGATTGATTGAGTAGTGGTTGTTTATAGCTATGTAAACATTGCCTTCATCATCAGCATCTATAACAGCTTTGGAATTAAAGGTGCGACCTTCATCAGCAGTTTCAAAAACATCAAATGTTAGTGCACCTGGAATCATTGGCACAGTAAAGCCGTCTAAGTTGTTGCTTTTGAAATTAAATGCTAAAGTTCCATAATAACCTTGCTTAGCACCATTTACTCCTAATAACTGCCCGACCATAAAAATTCCTCCATTCTCAGGATTTGGATTTGTTGCATAGTTTACATCTCTGAACATGTGATCATTACCATCAAGTTCACTATAAATCGGATTGTCTGAGCGATGTTCTTGTGTTACAATTTTATCTAAGCCCTCGCTGTTGATATAATGTCTTAATCCGTCGTAGAAGAGGTCTTCCCCAACAGGTTCTAATGTTGTAGTGGTAACCATTGTAAACGGTTCATCATTAACATAAGCAAAACCAATGTTTGGAGCAAGAATATAAGAGTTGTCTGTGGTTGGTAAATTGCCACCTACCCCATAAATGTCTGGTTGGTTCCAAGACTTGCCAGCGTCATCAGATGAAAAAACCATCAGATTGCTGCCTTCAAAAGTTAGTTCGGCATTATACAGCAGTTTTATAATTGCCACATAAGTTTTGCCATCCTCTGAATTGTATATAACAGGACTACATCGAAAACCAGAAGAGTTCCTAATGTTATAATTCATAGTAGTAATCAAACTCCTATTAGCAGACTGAATTGTGTTGTTACGGTTCTTTATGTACGTGCCAAGACTAAGTGGTTCAAGCTTTGGAACCTCAAAAGCACGTGCCTCTTGTGGTCGTGGCATTGGGTTTCTATCGACTTCTTGAGAGAAATCAACTAGCGAAAATGCTGTGGATCCAGCAAAAACAAAACAGATAATAAAAGTAAGTATGTTTTTCATATAAACACCCTTTATTTAATTTAAAAAAATATAATATTATTTATCTAATATAAGCAGACTTACAAATATAATCGGCAATTCTAACATAAACAAATTTATTATTAGACAATAGTATTAGTAATTTAGTTACAATTATTAATTTGCAATCAAAAAAAACTTTAATCATGGAAAAAATGAGGAAAGAAACACCTCTCACAAAACAGTATAATGAAATTAAATCCCGGTACCCTAATACCGTTCTGCTGTTCCGCCTGGGTGATTTCTACGAAACATTTGGCGCCGATGCCGAACTCACTGCAAGGGATTGCGGAATAACCCTCACCAAAAGAAGTAGTGGTGGTGAGCCTTTGGCTGGTTTTCCACACCATCAACTAGATGTCTATTTGCCAAAGTTAATTAAGGCCGGCCACAGGGTCGCAGTGTGCGAACAGTTGGAAGATCCGAAAATGACAAAGGGAATTGTCAAACGAGATGTGGTCGAGGTGATAAGCCCTGGCGTTGCCCTCTCTGATAGAATTTTAAATGCAAAAGCAAATAATTTTATAGCCTCGATTTATTTAGACTTAAATAATAAAACGAACCCAAGCCTTGTTGGAATCTCTTATGCCGATATTTCGACTGGAGAATTTGCCACAACTGAGGCTCCAATGGGCTTGGCTTTGGAAATTTTGGAGTCGGTGTCAGCACGTGAGCTGATAGTCTCCAAAGATCAGCTATCTCAACTAGAACCACTTATTGTACAATTATCCACCAAGCCTTCTTTGACAAAACTGGAGGATTGGATCTTTGATATTGAATTTGCACGACAGAGCTTGCTTGCCCAATTTCAAACAAAAAATCTGAAAGGATTCGGAATTGATGATTCTGTGACTATGATTAAAAGTGCGGGGGCTATAGTTCATTATGTTGCCCAAACTCAAAGTAAATCCCTTTTGGTTCTAAAGTCAATATCCTCTTATAATCCAAGATCTTTTATGCTACTGGATTCTCCAACAAGGAAGAATTTGGAGATTGCCGCAAATAATTCTGGGGCTACGGGTTTGCTTGTCGAGACGCTCGATAAAACTAAAACTCCTATGGGTGGGAGATTGTTGCGATCTTGGATTAACCGCCCGTTGATTCAGAGAAAAAAAATTGAATCCAGGCATGACAAGGTTGAAGATTTTGTCAATAAGTTCACCAAGTCAAGCTCGATTCAAGACGTTCTGAAATTAATATCTGACCTTGAAAGACTCAATATTAAAATTAATTCAGATCGTGCCAATCCTAAAGATTTAGTAAATTTGAAAAATTCACTGGAAGTCTTGCCACATCTGTCCGAGTTGCTAAAGGATTTTAATTATGAAACATCCAGCCCGGCCCGGCATCAAGGCTTGAGTGATTTATTAAAGAATGCACTAAAGGATGAAGTTTCTCTGAAATTTGGTAATGGTGATATTTTCAATGATGGCTACAACTCTGAATTGGACGAATACACACAAGCTAAATTCTTTGCCAAGAAATGGATCTCTGATTTCCAAGAAACTCAAAGAAAAAGAACTGGGATTAACTCGCTCAAAGTTGGGTTCAATAATGTTTTTGGATATTATATTGAGATTACAAGAGTTCATTCTGATAAAGTTCCAGAGGATTTTCTCCGTCGCCAGTCACTCAGGCATTCGGAACGTTATGTGACCCCAGAGCTAAAGGAGTTCGAAGATAAAATTCTTTCTGCAGAAGAAAAAATACACGGGATTGAAATTGAGCTCTTTGCCAAACTTTGCCAGAGTATCTGCCGGTGGAGCGATGAAATTTCTCGTCTAGCCCTCTTTATTGCACGTCTGGATTGTCTGCTTTCATTTGCTGGGGTGTCCAAAGCCAATAATTATGTTCGCCCAAAAATGACGGATAGTCAAGACCTGATAATTAAGAAAGGCCGTCATCCGACAGTCGAACTGGGGCTGGATTTGGGAAAGAAATTTAGGGCAAATGATTGTATACTGACTCCGCAAAACGATATGATTCATATAATTACCGGCCCGAATATGAGCGGGAAATCCTGCTACTTGAGGCAAAATGCACTCATTGTTTTGCTTGCTCAAATTGGATGTTTTGTGCCGGCAAGCTCTGCCGAAATTGGTGTGGTGGATAGGATCTTCACTCGTGTGGGAGCACAGGATAATTTGTCAATGGGCGAGAGTACATTCTTGGTAGAAATGCAAGAAACTGCAAATATTATTAATAATGCAAGCGATAGAAGTCTGATTTTATTAGACGAAGTTGGGCGTGGTACCGCTACATTTGATGGGCTTTCCATCGCTTGGGCTTTGAGCGAATATCTCCACGATAATCTCAGAGCAAAAACACTTTTTGCCACCCACTATCATGAATTAAATGAACTAGAGAAGCGGTTTGAGAATATTACAAATTTCCGTGTCGAGGTGGTTGAAACAAAAGGGAATCTTATATTTTCTCACCGACTTGCCCGTGGTGGATCCGACCATTCTTTCGGTATTCATGTTGCGAAAATGGCTGGGCTTCCCAAAGAAATTACCGAGCGTGCCAGAGAAATAATGAAAGGGTTCGAGTCCGAATCCTCGCAAGAAAGTATTGGAGATTTGGTGAGTAGTAAAAAACCAAAGGTTCACAAAATATCAGAAAAGAGAAAAGAAAGTTTTGATGAGCAGATGGCGATATTTACTTTTGAAGACGACGTGCTTCGTACTAAATTAAAAAATATAAATATTGAAAAAATGACTCCATTGGACGCATTTTCTTTTCTTGCCGAGCTCATTGCCGAAAGTAAAAAATAGATGCCGAATGCAAAAGTGGTTCTAGGGTGAGATTATCATAAACTTCTGCAAAGAAGACTCTTTTTCCTGAGCCAAGCTACTGACTCCACTCACCAAGAAAAAATACACTCCCGGTCCCAGGAGCTCGCCCCCGTCATTTCGACCGTCCCAAGACACTCCGCCGTTGCCGTCACGCTCAGAAAGTGTTTTTAGGAGAACTCCATCCATTGTAAATATTTCAACAGTTGCCACCGAAGTAATGTTTGCAAAGAATATATTTTGGCTTTCTCCAAAAATTATTGGGCTTGGGTAAAGGAAAGGATCGCTCAAATTGTCTGAAGAAATTACATAGGCTAGAATATGCCCAGAGCCTTTTGTGATTGGGATGCCGCCGGCTGATTTAATGTTCTTTGCCGCTATCGTAAAATCTTTTCCACGACCTTGGCTTGTTCCCGCATTAAGATATATTCTGATCTGCTCAGATGATTGAGGTGAATACTCAATTTTTGAAATGCTTCCGTAAGGCAGTAACTCATAATTT
>JAJRPT010000028.1 GCA_024280675.1 Bacteroidota bacterium | reverse complement strand
CCAGTCCACCAGAAACCAATAGGAACTATCTCATCAAAATAATCGCTTTCCTTCCCATTTATGTCCAATGCCCAGCGTCCAGAACGCATTGCTTTGAAGGCGAATGAGTTTCCATCATTTGACAAGAATATCCCCCGGGAGCGGTCAAGTATTTCAATAGTTTCATCATTTGGCAGAACAAGTCTTTCATATTCTGAGATAAAATAAGAGTAGGCTAAATGCTCACCATTTGGGGAATATGAAACATCACCAACGGCTTCGGCATTTAAATCAAAAATAGTGTCATTGGTGACAAGCATCCATCCCAGTGCATCTTCGGAGAAAAATGCCCAATCTCTTCCATTGGGTGAAAAGACTGGTTTGGTGAGGGCACTGCTTGCCTCGAATTCCTCACCATCAATTACCATGCGTTTCATACCTTTGAAAGGCTCGGTCACAGCCCACCAATGGCTAGTTGTGTCGAGTCCAAAATCCAACAAAGGCTCCGCCCCGTCGAGTAGCAAATAGTCAAAGCATTTATTCTCAGATTTGGAGCCGAGGTTAAGAATAAAAAGCAAAAATATAATTATGTGTAGTTTTCTTGACATATTTTTCAAACTGTTGAAAACAATATAAGCATTACCATCTTTATGTATAAAATAGTGCAATCAAATTGTAACATTTTATTGGTATAAGTGTTCTTTAGTATTGACGCAATATAAACACTTTAATACTTACTTTAGGAAGAAAATGTTACAATCAAAACTACTCGTATTATTCTCAATTTTACTTTTTACCTACACGCCCGCCCAGTCACAATATTTTAATATTTACAGGGCTGACGTGGGTGACTATCCAAAAATAAAACTATTTTATAACGCTCACAATGGTTACTATGCCGTTGAGGAAGATGATATAGAATTCTCAGATTTCACACTCAGAGATGATGGTGTGGACATGGCATTGTTTGAAGATGGCAAGCAGAATTTAGTTAGAATATGTGAATATCTTCCAGAAGGCATACCAATTTCAGTAGTTTTTATGTTAGACCGTTCCTATAGTATGGGTGAGCCTGTGGCGGTGGGACCAGGGGTTAAAATCGATCTTGCAAAGGAAGCCGCAAAAAAGATGCTTGATTCAATCAATTTCGACGGTGGGTCGGAAGCTGCAGTTATTGGGTTTTCTGGAAAGGTAACACATAATGCTGGATGGAAAACTACCAGACAAGAATTAAAAGACTCAATAGATAGGATAAAAATTGGAACTACAACTGATTTTAACGAGGCATTTGATTCCGAAGAGGGAAAGGATGGGGCGTTCAATGATGGAGCATTCCAATTATTTGATGATGCCAAAGAAAATACAAGAAGAATCATCATTTTCATCTCAGACGGAAAGCACGAATCCGCCGTCATTCCATTTCGTTACGAAGAATTTATACAGACTTCAATAGAAAAAAGAGTGACAGTATTTGCCGTCACCTTTAGCGGTGAGCTCAATCAAGATTTGCGCGAACTCTCACAAAGAACTGGTGGACAATATTTCAGACCATACTCAGGAAGTGCTCTCGACGAAATTTACAGGCAGTTATTTGCCGAGGTAAGCTCTGGGGCAGAGAAATGCTGGCTTGAATACACTGCTCCACTTGCATGCTTGGCCGAAAACAACACAAAAGAAATTGTTGTCGATTACACTGGTCTGAATCAACCATACAGCTCTACAATCACTTACCAAGCCCCTGAGGAAAAATTGAAATACCTAGAAGTTTTGGATTCTGAAATAATATTTGAAGATGCTCCAAACGTTAGTAAATCAATAAAGGTAACATCCCATAACTCGAGCATGTCTGTGTCATTTTCCATATATCCCGATGATGGAAATTTTGAACTACCACCACCAGCGACCCTCTCGAAAGATTTCCAAGCCAATCTTTTTATAAAATATCTAGGCATCAACCCAGGACCAAAAGAATATGATTTTATGATTAATGGTGATTGCCCTTCGCCTGAGATAAAGTTAAAAATTTGCGGCGGAACAGCACCTGCCAATTATGATTTTGGAGATGTTTCAATCACCGCTTCTAGTGAGCAAACCGTTGCCTTCACTAACGATGGCTTCAACTCCATAAGTGGAGTAGTCAGACTGGGCGGGGTAGACAAAGATAGGTTTGCCGTAAAAGCAGGCGATTAAACCTTCGACATCGCACCAGGCGAAACTCACCAAGCTCAAATAATTTTTTCGCCAAACGTTGAGGGAAAGACATACGATGCGTGGGTAAAATTTGACAGTGATGATTGCGGTGAAACTCAAGTATTTCTGAACGGAATTGGAGTTGATCAGATTCTTAAATTTACTGTAGACCCAAATCCATTTGGAGTGCAAAGAGTCAAATCGCTCTCAGAAATAAAAGAGGTCTTTGTCACAAACACAGGTGACAAGGAAGTTGTCATCGAAAATATTAGATTTAGTGATTCGAGCAATCCAGATTTTGAATTCACCACAGACCCAAATATTGCGCTACCAGCTACAATCCAAAGCAACGAAACTCATTCTATTTTCGTCAGATTCTCTCCTCAGACAGAAGGCGAAAAGTCAATATATATAATTGTCACAGACGAAAATGATACAGAGGTCCAAGGTGAGCTAACGGGGGCTGGCACTCTACCACAAATTTATGCAGAAGATAAAGATTTTGGCTCTTCTGATGTCAATCAAGCGGCTCCAAGCCAAAGTATAATCATTTCAAACGATTCACAAAGTGAGGATTTATTTATTGAATCAATAGAAATCACAGGCACTGATGCAAGCGACTTTGTATTTGCCACAACACAAACCACTACTAATCTAACTATTCCCCAATCTGGCAGTATTTCTGTTGAAATTATTTTTACACCAAGTTCAAGTGCTAATAAACTTGCTAGCCTTGATATGATACACAACGCAGTTGAGGGTGACATCTCAGAAAGGGTTACATACTCTGTCAATCTCACAGGAACAGGGCTTGCCAGCGAATCTCTTTCTCTGGAACCGGCTACGATGGGATGTGAAATTGCCACTTCGATTTTAACAGTTCACAACCCAACTGGCAATTCTATCACAGTTGATTTAGAAATATGGGATGACACAGACAATGCTTTCTCCTTTGATGAAAATAATCTTGTTGTCACAAAAACTATTACAGTGAGTGGTGAAAAAGAAGATTTGAATGTATATTTGATAGGTGGAGGTAGTTCAAATAATCTAAGTGCACAAATTACTGCAAGCAGTCAAGGCTTAGAAAATGCTTCAATTATTGTCCAAGCAGAAAGAAGAGATGATATAGCCATGAATATCACTAACAAAGGTGAACTGACAGAAAAAGTATTTCTCCCTAATTCTACATTTTCCTTACAATTTGATTCAGATATTTTCTCTGAAAGCTCACAAAATGATTTGTCTGATTTTGATTTAGTAATTAGCATAAACCCAGAACAACTAATACTCCCAATAGATGCTAGATATGTAAGTATTTTGGGCAATCAAGTCCCTCTGGACTCAAGAAATGGAGGAGAGCTAATATTTAAATTAGACAAAGGTGATTTATCCAATGATAAAATTACTGGTGAAATTACATTTAATACATTGCTGACCAACATTGATAGAGATGAAATTATTACAGTCTTAGAGTTCCCTAGTGATATTTGCCTTAGTTCAACTGAGGACAGAATCTCATTAAACGTTGAAAATTGCATTAGCCAATTTCGTGGTGGGCTTACCTTTGACAATACAGACCTTGAGAGAATAGCTCCGAGTCCAGTGGGTGACATGCTTTCTCTTCATTATTCAATTGGAATAGATGGCATCTACACTGAGATAAACCTCTATGATAGCTTCGGATCGCTGGTGGAGAATATTTATTCTGGTTCTCACGAAGAGGGATATTTCAACAGGAGTATTTCCACTCAGAAGATGCACAATGGCATTTATTTCCTAGTTTTTGAATCAGGTTCAAAGAGGACAAGCCAGAATCTGATTATATTAAAATAATCAGATTGTTTATTTTATTGATATAAGTTTTCGTAGCAACTTTATTTGAGTGAGCGTAAGCTGTGTCCTAGATTTATATTGAATTTCCTGTGACTTCACCCTGGGATTATTATTTATAATAGTTTCAATACTATGGCAAATATCCGTACCGAACAGGGTGTTGGGATTTATGCTAAACTTTTGATTTGCAAGATTTAAAAGATGCTTGGCCAAGTCGAAGTTTTTGATTTTCAGATTTTTGGAGATTTGCTCAAAAGTTTCACCCATTAAAATACTGGATTTAATTTTCTCTATCTGAGTGTCTTCTTTGTGTATTATTTTTGGTATAATATTTTTCTTTGCTTTTTGATTTGGCTTTGACTGGCAACTAGAGCAATTCCCACATTTATTTTTTGTTGGTTTTTCTCCGAAGTATTTTAATATTATATTCCGCTTACATTTGGTGGAAAAAGCATAAGAGACCATCTGGGACAATTTCTCTTCTGAGTATTGCCTATGTTCAGTAATATTTTTAAAATCAATTCCAAGAAGTGACAGTTCGGAGATATTCCCTGTAATCAAATATCCAGAAGTCCAGTTATTGCTAGAAAAATTAATCAAATTTTGATACTTTAGTTTTTGAAGCAAAGAATCTAAATCACTAGCATTCAAATCATATTTTGTGATTAATTTTGGTAAATCAATTTCAATATAAGAGCGGAATACAGAAGATGGTAAAGAGCGGAAGAAAGATTCCATCAGCAACTGGTACTGTGGGGATTGCCTGGAGTAATACTCTTCTAAAGATTGACGAGTAGTGGTGATTTTAATCCTCATTTGTTTGGGCGAGTTTATTTGTTTTAAAACCCCAACTTCTTCAAACTTTTTCATTATGATTGCAAGGGATGAATAATTTAGATTCATCTCTTTTGCTATTTGCTTTGAACTAAGAAAAACTCCTTCATACTCTTCCACAGCATCGGTATTGCTTGAGAGGAAAGCTCTCACTTGCTCGAAAGTATCAATGCTGGGATGATTTGAATCAATGAAAAAATCTTGTAATCCTCTGTCCCCAGCCCCCCACAGAAGAATACATTTGGCGGCATGACCACTCCGTCCCGCTCTGCCCGCCTCTTGATAATATGCCTCAATCGACTGAGGAAATCCGTGATGAATCACCATCTCAATATCTGATTTATCAATCCCCATCCCAAAAGCATTAGTTGCAATCATAATCTTACTCTTGCCACCCAAGAAATTTTCTTGTTGCAAGGAGCGGTACTCAGTTGTGAATCCAGCGTGATAGCATGAAACATTTTTAAATTTCTTAGAAAGTATTTTACCTATCTCCTCCACCTTCTTTCTTGTTGGGCAATAAACTATTGTAGATTTTTTAGCGAGTGAAATAAGTTCAGTAATTTTATTTTCTCTGTCATCGGATTTAATTGTAATCCATTCTAAATTCGGGCGATCAAAGCCACTAACAAACACATTAGCTTTTTCCAACTGAGCCGAAAGAATAATATCATCTTGTACATTTTTGGTGGCCGTTGCAGTGAAAGTAGTTTTTTGTAACCTAGGTATAATATCAAATATTTTATAAATTTTCCTATAAGATGGACGGAAATCATGTCCCCATTCAGAAATACAGTGCGACTCATCGATGACTAGAAATGAAACCTTTGCCACGCTCAGTGCTTGCAAGAACTCACGACTCTGCAACCTTTCGGGCGAGACATAAAGTATCTTCAAGCCCCCGGACACGAATGTATGTAGCACATCCTTTATAAGAGATGGCGACAAAGAAGAATTAATATAAGCCGAAGGAATGTTTCTTTGGAAGAGGCGTGTGATTTGGTCTTGCATCAGTGCGATGAGCGGCGAGATGACGAGTGCACAAGCCGGCATCAGTACAGCCGGAAGTTGATAACAGAGTGACTTCCCAGCTCCTGTTGGAAGAAGAACGAATGTGTCTTTGCCCGAGATGATGGATTTTACAATTTCTTCTTGCCCTGGACGAAATTCTTCGTGAGAAAAATGTTTTCTTAGAGATTCTTTTAGAGTTTCTTGTTTTTGCATAGACGACAAAACTAGAACAAATTTATTTGTTCAGTGGCCAATTATCCACTTTGAGGAAAAATTGTATATAATTAATTCTGTCATCATCTTTTACCGAATGGAACATCTTATTGAAATGCAACATTTTTGCTTGCAATGCTCTATCTTTTTTTGCAAAATTTAAATTTAGTCTACGCAAATTAACAAGCACATTATTGACTGCTTTAGTCTTCTCTTCCTCTTTTTTAGCATTTGCTTCTTTTTGCTTTTCGAGCTTCAGCACATTGCTATTAAGCGGTTTATATTTAGATTTCATTTTTATTTTTGAAATTACTCAGTTGGCGTGAGTCTAAATATAGGAAAAATAAATTGGAACCAAGGAGCAATCGAGAAGAAAAGTAAAATAATCTTAGGCGGGCTTTGAGACATTTTCATCACCAACCAGAATCCTGTAGCGTACGTTCATATTTTCGAGTAATTTCTTATTAAACTCCACTTTGTTTTTAGCCTGTTTCAGCTTGTTCCTCAGCAAATGTCTGTGTCGCATCACCCAGCGGTGATCCTTTAGCCTGTCTTCATAGCAGAAGGGTTCGGTGTACTGGAGCCTGAGAAGATTTGATTTTTCTTCTTTAATATAATTTTCTATCTCTTCGATTTTCTTCGATAAGAGTTCTGTTTGAGTTTCTTCAGAGGCAAATTCATTGGCCTCGGTAAATGAATCATTAAATAATGTTTCGCTGTACATTCTCAAACGCAGGTAATCTTTCGATTTATAGGCAAACTGAATATTGTTCCAATATTTGTCAAAATCGAGAGTACTGTCATTCAAATCTGGATGTAACTTTTTGACAATGGTGCGGTAAACACTATTGAATTCACTTTCATTAAATGTTGTGGAATCTTTTTCTTTAAAAGAACCATTTATTGATTTAGAATAAGAGCTGTCTTTGCTAGATTTCTTTACTCTGAGCTTTTCCTTTAGGGCATTTAATTTGCCCTCAAGATTTTTTGCTTCTTTATAATGCAGTTTTATCTTAGACTCGAACTCGCCGAATACTTTTTCATAATCAAAGAGAATACGTGAACGCTCGCTCGTGTTTTTTACGTGCCACTCATCCAACAAGTCCAATAGTTGTGATTTACCCCTATTCAACCTTTCTTGAAGAGAATTTAAATTTTGAGTGTGATTATAAGCCATTTGGTTATTTTTATTACTTTTTTCTATAATACAGAGCCCTAGAAACTATTCGACAATATTAATGCCAAGTATAACTTATTCTGCCCTACCATTTTGCAAAATATAAATAGAGTAATAAACGTTGAAAATTTGTTGATAATTATTTGGCATTACTTTTCAACAAGATTTCCCTCATCTCCAATCCAACATATCCTTTTCAATTTTAATTATTTTATTTTCAGTCTTTGCTCCAAAATAAACATTGCCTCCTCTTGATACGGCTGGATATGGGTAAAGCTCAGGTGCCATCCCAAATGAAAGAGTAGAGTAGAGCTTGCCATCTTCTTTATCAATATAAACCAAGCCCTGGGACTTTTCTTTGCTAGTAAAGAATGCAATATTGTTTTTCCCAATCAACAAGTTTGGTCCAATTACGTTATTGAAAAATGTTTCCCAAACAATTTCCCCTTTATCATTAATTTTTATAATCCAGTTCTTAGATTCAGTAAAGCCAATTTCTCGAACGATACAATAGAGATTCCCAACGCCATCAGAAGACAGACCCATGGCTGGATATTTAATATTACTCTCCCAAATAAATTTTCCTTTATTATCCAAGCAAATAATAAATGCTTGCTTTTTACCATTTTCTGTACGTCTGGCAAGACTCACAAATATTCTACTAGCAGAGGAAATAGCAGGGTGTATAATCCTTGCACCTTTGGTTTCAATCCTTGCTAGAATATTTTCATTATTTATCAAGTACAATGAATCAGTCTTGTTATTATCAAAATGGGATGCCGAAACGACAATCGTACTGTCACCTAGCAAGACTGGGTTGCCGGTTGGGGTGATTGGCAGTGTGTGAGTGTGTGTTATCTTTCCAGAATAATCAATAAACAATACTTGCTTGAGATTATTGCTAACAACAATATAATCAGGTGTTGTTAGAACTGAGCTATAAAATATTTTCTCTGAGGAATCAGAAAGCGACACTTTCCAATTTAATAGGCCACTGTTGTCAATAGAGTTCACCGAGTTGTCGCTTGTTAGGAAAATAATGTCTCCAGTGGGAGAGACGGCAAATGGGCCAACTAGCCTCGCACTCAAGAGATCGTATTCCCAACGAAATCTCGTGCCAGCGAGAAGTTTTATTTTATTGTCATTTCCACTCCAGAGAATCCCTCCATTCTTTTTCATCAGAGGCGGCCACCTCAAACCTTGCTTATTTTCTGTTGAATTGGAATCAACTATGCCTATGACAAAATAATCAATTGAATACAGAGAAGATCTGTCTCCGTAATTATTGTTCCCGCCACTCCCCCCATAATTTATTGTGAGAATTTCCTCGGCACAGGAGGAGGCTAAGAGCATGAAAAATAGATATTTAAAATACTTCACTTGACAACCGTTCTGACTATCCTAAACCCCACAAAATCTTTCTGCTTCAAAGTAGAGGAGCGAGCGGTAAGCCTGCAATACCTGTCGCTTTGAACACAAGATCCTCCACGAATTACATGGGAATCACCGCCCGTGTGTGCGATGGGATTGTTGGCAATCACTTGTGCGGTAAAAGTACCTGAGAAAGTATTTGAGAATGTGGCTGAATATGTTGCTGAATAAAAATCAGAAATATAGGAATCGCTACAGTATTCGGCTACATTTCCCAGCATATCAAAGAGACCAAGGGAATTTTCCTTCTTTATTCCGACACTGTGCACAACATACCCTGAATTAGCATTATACCAAGCACCTTCCGACAAATCAGAATAAGAAAGGAATTGATGGGACTCGCCACCGCCGGCCATATATTCCCATTCGGCTTCGCTTGGCAATCTCCACCCTGGGCTATTAAGATTAATTGTGGAAGAAAGCCCCCCCAGTTCATAGACTGGGCTAAGCCCGTATTGGTCTGATAAGTTGTTGCAAAAAAGAGCTGCATCTTCCCAAGTGATGTTGTGAACTGGCAAGTCTAAACCTATGACAGTAGAGGGATTAGCACCCATTACAAGAGAGTATATCTTTTGGGAAATTTCATACTTAGTCACTATCAAATCATTTGTCAAAGCGACATCATGCACAGGCTGTTCGTCCAATTCTCCAAATTCATACCCCATGGAAAATGTCGCAGAGCTGATTTGTGTGGAATCCAAAAGTGGATGATTTATAAAGTTCACAATCCTTGCCCAGCTTGTATCTTTATCAAAAACCAAGGAAAATGTTCCGGAAGAGTATTTTGCATTATTGATTATAGAGATTTGATAATGCGTCCAAATATCTGCATCTTCTGAGTTTATGATTCTATTATTATTTGTGTCAGCATCAACTCTTATTAGTATATAATTTTCAGCACTAGCCTTTGGAATATTGCTTCCAAAATAATTCAAAGTATCACCAAGCCAAAGGCTTACGTTCTCAAATTCATTAAGGCTGGTCTTGGGCATTTCCAGCAAATCCCTTTGTTCACACGAAATTATCAACATTATAACTAATGTTGAACAAAAAATGTATATTTGTTTTCTACTCATTCAAAACATAAAAATAAATGATTGTTAAATGTCATTCCTAAAACTCAAGAATATATCAAAAAAATATGATAAAGACACACTGGTTGTGGAAAACCTATGTTTAGAACTTGAAAAAAAAGAGTTCCTTGTTCTTTTGGGTCCATCTGGTTGTGGAAAATCTACTCTGCTAAGAATTGTTTCAGGGCTAGAAAGCCCAAGCGGTGGCGTGCTTTTGCTCAATGGGAAACGAATAAATGACCTAGCTCCCAAAGACAGGAAAATCGGCATGGTATTCCAAAATTATGCACTCTATCCCCACCTCAGTGTATTTGACAACTTAGCTTTCCCACTTAAAGTTAAGAAAATTAATAAAGTTAGTATAAAAAATAAAGTTAATGAAATTGCCGAAATTGTGGGGCTGAATAATTATCTTGATAGAAAGCCAAAGCAACTCTCTGGTGGTCAGAAACAAAGGGTGGCACTAGCTAGAGCACTTATTGTAAATCCAGATATTTTTCTCTTCGATGAACCTCTTTCAAATCTTGACGCTACTCTGAGACACTCGATGAGGCAAGAAATCCTCAGAATTCACAATAGCTCTGGTGCGGCTTCAATTTACGTGACCCACGAT